>JAEZWY010000094.1 GCA_023442905.1 Bacillota bacterium
CGAATACCACTTTCAACAATTGGAATTTCCTTTTCAGTAAAGCCCGATAGTTTAATCATTTTCTTCGCAAGGTCTAGAATCAATACTTCTTTACCCATATCTAAGATAAACAATTCCCCACCCTGTGCCTTAGCACCTGCTTGGATAACCAAGCGACTTGCTTCAGGAATCGTCATAAAGTAACGACGCATTCTAAAGTCAGTGACTGTCACTGGGCCACCTTTTTCAATTTGCTTCTTGAATACAGGAATAACAGAACCACGTGAACCTAGTACATTACCAAAACGTACAGCAGCAAATTTAGTATGGGACGAAACTTTATCCATACCAGTAACTAGCATTTCTGCAATTCGTTTTGAAGCCCCCATCACATTTGGTGGATTATTCGCTTTATCTGTAGATACCATAACAAAGACATCTACATTCGCTTTTTTAGCAGCATTGGCAACATTCATTGTGCCGTAGACATTATTTTTTACAGCTTCAGTTGGGTTAGCTTCCATTAGCGGTACATGTTTATGCGCTGCTGCATGGTAAACAATATCCGATTTATAAGTTTGCATGATTTGCTCAATATGGTCTTTATCTTGCACATCCGCAATAATTGGGATCACTCGGGTATTGGGTAAATTTTTTTGTGCAAATTCTTGATTAATCAAATAAATTGAATTTTCCCCGTGACCTAATAGGTAAATCGTTTGCGGTGCAAATTTAGCTACTTGACGACAAATCTCAGAACCAATTGAACCACCAGCACCTGTAACTAGGATATCTTTACCAGAGATTTGACGGAATGCGTCTGAATCATCTAGCTCAACTTCTTCACGACCCAAAAGGTCAGAAATTTCAATTTCTTGAGGACCAGATACTGTATCCATTTGATAGCCTAAAAGTGTTTTTTCAACTGAAGGCATCTGACGAACGTCTACATCATATTCAATACCCCAATCTAAAATTTGTTCAATTTTTTCACTTGGCAAAGTTGGTGCAGTAATAATGATATTTTGTAAATGATATTGTTTGATAATATCTGGAATATCGTCAACACAACCTAGAATACTTAAATTATCCATCTTCTTATGTAGAAGCTCTTTATCGTCATCCACAAAACCAACAAAGCGATAAGCCCCATCATTTTTAAATTGTTTGAGGAAGGTATTTCCTCCTCGACCAGCGCCGACAAGCAACGTTGGTTCAAAGACGCCTTCACCATTCGGTAAATTATCTCTACGATCCATTGTTAATCGCCATGATGCACGTGACACAAATGTTAATCCTATAGCGAATACAGCTAATAAAAATACAAAACGAATTGAAAAACTTCTATAAATGATAGCTGCAGACGCCACTGTTATAATTGACGCAATAAAATGGGTAATCAGTAAATCTGATGCCCCTTTGAAACTCATATAGCGAATAATCAAATTGTAGTTTTTTGTTCCTAAACTAGCTAGTATATAAGCAATGAAATATATAATAGATAATCCTACCGTCATTGACACGGTTAAACCTACATAAATCTCAAGTAGTAAATATGCGGCAAAACCAGCGACTAATATTGATACAAAATCAGCAACTGCTAGTATCGAATATTTTTGATATTTCGAAAAATTCATTTACGCGTTACGCTCCCAACTTATTTCCTTCTTTTTAACGATACAACATACTAAAACAAACCAAAAAATTTCTTCTTCCGTTTTGGTTGATCTAAAACAAAATTCGCAATCATGGGATCCCCATTCACTAAGCTCTTCGCATTGGCTTTAAAATCAAAGACAATGCTCGTCCCATATTCTGCTTGCAATTTATTAAAGGCCGCTTCCATATTAAACCCTCTTGGTCCACTTGGTCGATGCGCATCTGAAGCTAGCATATGCACAAGATTTTCTTCAATCAACAAGCGACTAATTTCTTCAACACCTGATCCAAACTCACCTAGATACGATGCGGCTGTCAATTGAGCATAACAGCCCATATCAACAAAACGTTTTAAAATTTCTGGTTTTTCAATAATTTTTTGATTTCTTTCTGGATGGACGATAATTGGTCGAATATTACGGGATAACAAATCAAAGAATACTTGCTCTGCATAATGCGGCACTTCATGGCTTGGAAATTCAATTAAAATATAATGACCATCTAAATCTGTAAATAAAATTTCACCTTGGTCAATATGGTCCAATAATTCACCATGAAGTCTTACTTCTTGTCCTGGGAATACAACCAGATCAATGCCTCTACGGTCCAACTCCACTTGTAATTGCCCAACCGCTTCTTCAACTTTGCTACGCTCATTAACAAATTCCGAGTTACGATGGTGAGGGGTTGCTAAGATATGCGTGATGCCTTCACGGACAGCAACATTAGCCATTTCCACAGCCATTTCTATATCTTTTGCCCCATCATCTACTCCAGGTAATATATGATTATGGATATCTATCATGACATTCCCTCCTTTTTCAATTGGTAAATAGTGTGTCGAGTTCACTATATACACAAAAAAGATCCAGCTTTCTTGAATCTTTTTGTAAATGTGGCATTTTCATTTCTACAATATACTATATATAAACCAATCATATGTAAAAAAACAGTAAAGTCATTTTACAATTTCACAACAAAAATTTATAACTACTTTATACTCTACCGCTTTTCAACTAATTTTAAAACATCATTTTCATCATATACTAATTTAATATCTATCATAGCAGTGGTTTGGATTAACTCTTTAAGGAAAATACGATCCCCTTCCCAAAGGGTTAAGTCAAAAATTTTGTCTTTATCTACCCAAGCTAAGTCGCCTTCTCGCGTTTCTCCAACTTCATTATTTTCTAATTTTCCAGTGTATAAAAAGATATACATAGGTTCTTGATTAGCATAAATAAAAGTGACTACACCTCGGAAAAAAGTTGTACTCAAGGCTTGTCCTGATTCTTCTAAAACTTCTCTTTCCAAGCATTCCATTGGTGATTCACCGTATTCAAACTTACCGCCAATACCAATCCATTTACCATGATTGATATCATTCGCTTTTTTAGTACGATGGAGCATCAAGTATTGATTAAAATCGTTTTCTAAATAAATAAGTGTTGATAACATATAGCCCTCGCTTAATCTAAATCAGCATCGACCAAGATACCCATACCTAGTGCACCTTTACCCCCGTGAACACCTAATACTGGCGTTAGGTAACGGATGATAATCTCTTCGTTTGGATAGCTTTCTAAGAAATAGTCTCTGAATTCTACAGCTTTATCATAGGCATCACCATGGGCAAAACCTAAATGTAATCTGTCACCAAATTTTTCTCGTGCTTCTTCATAAATCTTTATCCAAGATTTTTTGATTTTACCTTCAGTACGAATTTTTTCATATAAATCAACTGTTCCGTCATCTTCAAAACGTAATACTGGGTAAATTTTCAAGACAGCACCAATAAAAGCTGAGGCGGCTTTTGCCCGTCCGCCTTTTACTAGATTATTTAAATCTTCTACAAATACGAAAATTTCTGAATCTCTAATCATTTGATTCATTGCTGGAATAATTTGTTCAGCTGTATAACCGGACTCAATTAAGCGAACAAGTTCTTTCACTTCATGTGCGATAATAATCGATACCGCTTTAGTATCAATCAAATGAACTTTAATTTTGTCTTCATACTCTTGCATTACCATGCGAGCTGTTTGAAAAGTACCACTTAGTTTACTAGACATAAATACGCCATAAACTTCATCGTAACCCTTGGCAACTAATTCATCCATAATTTGATAATAATCTGTAGGTTCTGGTTGAGAAGATGTTGGTAGTTCATCTACCTTGACCATTTTATGGTAGAAATGTTTCAAACTAACCTCATCGGTAGTATCATCCATTACTTCGCCGTCCTTAAACGCAATCTTTAAAGTTACCTCGTATACATCTGGATGATGCTTCAATTCATCAGGCAAACTAGCTGTACTATCTACAATTATTGCTGATCGCATTCTATCTTCCTCCTTGCAACACTTGGTCCTTGTATTTATTCAAGGTACATTATAGCAAAAAAAATGCGATAAATCGCATTTTTCTCGTATATTACAAGTTAGCATCCACTAGTAAAAAGATCCCAATCGATCCATTACCTACATGAGTACCCACTACTGGCGTTAAGGCACTAACAGAAACTTGTGACATATCTATATCGTTAGACATGTTGCTTACAAGATCTAAAGCGCGTTCTGAAGCATTTGAATGAGCGATAGCCGGCTGTAACCGGTCACCGTATTTTGCATAAGCAGTTTGATAGATTTCCTTGAATTTTTCTTTCATTTTACGTTCAGTTCTGATTTTATCATTCACTTCTAATGACCCTGCTTGATCAATTTTAATTAATGGGGTGATTTTCAACAAATTCCCAAAGAAAGCACCCGCAGCTGATAAACGGCCACCTTTTACTAAGTTATCTAAAGAACCCACCAAGATATAAGTTTCACTTTCATCAGCAACTTGTTTTAGAGCGGGTACAATAGCATCTGCAGCATGACCATCTGCTAGTAGACGTAAACACTCCCCTACTAAATGTTGTGACACAGCTGACGTCGACTTGGCATCAATAATATGGGTGGTAACTTGATCGGTAAACTCACGAGATACCGCTTCTAATGAAGACAGAGTGCCACTTAATTGACTAGCAATCACAATACCGTACACTTCATCATAGCCAGCTTTGATAATGTCTTCATATACATCATAAATTTGTCCGTTTGTAGGCTGTGACGTTGTTGGTAATTCAGGCATATTTTCTAATTCATTGTAATAATCTGAGATCACTTGAGGGTCACTAGAATCTTCGCGCACTTCTCCATCAGGAAAAATAACACTCAATTTAATCTGGAATACATTCTCTAGACTGCTTAAGTCTTCTGGTAAAGTTGCTGTTGAGTCAACAATAATTGCTGTTTTCATATTTATGGCTCTCCTTAAAAAATACATCATTGTACTAAAAATGGTGTCGACATAGTTTAACATGACCACGAGGCAAAAAAAAGAGTAAGTTTTAACACCTACTCTTTTTCCTAGTTATCATAACTAGGTTATTCAGAAAGTTCCATTAGCTATTACGGCGTGCTTCAAGTTCAGCAGCATTATTTAATACCCGTTTACGATTTAGTGGATAAACAAGCAGTACCACAATCCCACATAAGTTAATATATGCAATAAAGAAAATTAAGGTCTGCAAATTTTACAAACAATATGTTAAGTTTTGCAAATAAAAAGCACCTCACTTCAAATCAAGAAGTAGAGGTACTATCTATTCGCTTAACCAGCTATTTTTTCTTTTTCTGTAAGAATAATACCAATAACGAGTCCAATAAGCGCTGGGATTAGCCAGCCAAATCCATAGGCGTAAAATGGTAGTATAGCATCAGCAAAATGACCAATTGTTTCCCCACCGATTGCATCAAAAATCCCTTTCGGTAAAGTTTTAATGAGGTCGAATAAGGCTGCAAACATTGTAAAGATCGTTACCCATCGATAAACATGCTTACTGGTATAAATAGGTTCGCATAAGGCGATAATGACCAGCGAAATCGCTAATGGGTACAAGAACATCAACACAGGGGTTGACAATCCAATAATTGTGGTTAATCCGACATTTGAAACAAGGAAGGATAAAGCCGTAAATAAAATAGTCCAATTCGTTGATGATAATTTATTAGGGAAAAGCTCTTCAAAAGTTTCTGCACAAGCCACAATTAATCCAATCGCTGTCTTTAAACATGCGAAGACCATGACTATAGCTAAGATGACTGAGCCAGCAGTTCCAAAGTAGTGTTGCGTAATCAAGGAAAGCGCGATACCGCCATTTTCCTGTACATCAATAAAGCCACGACTTTGTGTCCCTAGAATAGCTAAACTGAAATAAATTAACCCCATTAATATAGCAGTTAGCAAACCGGATTTTACGGTTGAATTGGCCAAATTTTTAGGTTCATTCACGCCTAATTTACGGATTGAGCGAATAATAATAATACCAAAAGCCAATGCTGCCAAAACATCCATCGTATTATAACCTTCCAAGAACCCTTGGAAAAAGGCTTGATTTGTATAGTTAGCAATCGGTTCAACATCAGCTACGCTTATTTCCGGCATGGTAAATGCACGAACAAAAATAATTGCTAAGAAAATAAGAAATACAGGATTTAAAAATTTACCAACATAATCCATAATGTTTGAAGGACGAAGCGATAAAGCTAATGCAACCCCGAAAAATAAGGCTGAATAAATCAGTAATGCTACCGGTGAATCAGCAAAACTAGTTGTTGCAAATCCAACTTCAAAGGATACAGAAGCCGTTCTTGGACTAGCAAAGAATGGGCCTATGGTTAAATATAATGCTACCGTGAAAAAATATGCATATTTTCTAGAAATCTTACTAGCTAACTCAAAGACACCATCAGAGTGTGTCATCCCCATAGCCGCTACCGCTAATAAAGGCAGCCCCGTTGCTGTGATGATAAAGCCTAGACTTGATTGCCAAACATGGTCACCAGCCATCTGCCCCATTAAAACAGGGAAAATAATATTACCGGCACCAAAAAATAAGCCAAACAAAGTCGAAGCTACGACAATGAGCTCACGCATTGTCAGTTGTTTATTTAAATTTGGTTTCATAAGTGTAACTCCTGTTCATATTGAACAAAAATACCATATTATAGCGAGAAACAACATTACCTTAAGACAAAATTTAGGGAATTTTAATCCTCTCCTCCTTTGCTTTTACAGATATTTCATAGGGATTTTTCTTATAAAATATAGGAATATGCTATAATTTATAGCGGTAATAGGAAGCAAAAATATATGTGCATGAGATCAAATATATTCCACTATACTTTCCTCTATAGAACAATTTTTTTAAACAAAATATAAGGAGAACACTATGCAAATTGCGATTGTGGGATTAGGCGTAGCTGGAAATGGCAGCCTAAAAGCCCTGATTGATTTTCAAAATCAACACCCAAATCTACCATTAACCATTGATATCTATGATGAAGCTGGTCACTTAGGTCACGGCTCCCCCTATCAAGAGGACGACGATAAGTTAATCATGAATTCCCTCGCTCATGATTTATCAATCGATGCAGACAATCCTCATGATTTATTAGATTGGTTAACCGATCATCATCCGGACTACTGTGATCCGTCTGCCTTCATTCCTCGCGCTATGTACGGCGCTTATTTAAAGGACCGTATGGCGACTTACTTAAACAATGACCGTGTCCATATCCACTACCAACATATTCAAGATATCCAAGTCGTGGATAAAGTTGGTCATCACATTACTGGAAGCCAAGATAAGCCTTACCATTACCAAATACAAACAGCTGATGGTCAGTGGCAAGAAGCGATTTATCAAGCCGTTTTCTTAAATATTGGCCATCCACCATATGCTGATCACTACCATTTAATTGGTCACGATGGTTACATCCATAACCCTTACCCAGTAAGCGATAAACTTGGCGTTCTTGACCCAAGTCAAAAAATTGGTATTATTGGCTCTGGTTTAACTGGTCTTGATGTTATGCGTTACCTGCAATATCATTTTGCTGGTCAACTTGCTCGCTCAATTATCTTTTTCACACGGTCGACACCATTCTCTTCTGCTAAACAAGGACCATATGATGGACATATTCAGGCCACCTTTAACACGGACTGGATTAAAAATCAAAAGGCATCCCACAACGGCTACATTCCACTAGAAAATATTTTAGAAACTTTTATGGCAGATATGACAGCTAACGATGTGGATATTAAACGGGTAATTGATCGATATGGGACTGGCTCAATCACTGAAATTCGTCAGGAGTTAACTCACTACGACCGTGACCTACAAATATTCCAAATTTATACTGGTATTATCACCCCATATCTCCCTGATATATATATGGGCATGTCAGTACTTGACCGTAATACCTATAAACAAGAATATTTAGATACTTTTGAACACTTCAGAAGCCAAATGACCCATGAAGCCTTACAAGATATTATTCAGTGGTATGACGAGGAAAAGGTATCCTTCCATGATAAGCTAACAGATATCAAGCCTCATAGTGATGGTGGATTTGAAATGATTTTTGAGAATGGTTCAAGTAAGCATGTGGATATTTTAGTCAATGCAGCCGGATTTGAAAGTCAATTACTGCCAGCAACTGAACAAGATATATTCATTAAAAACATGGTTGACCGTGACTTATTTACGCCTGCTGTAGACGGTGGTGTATTGGTAACCTGGCCTCAGGCACAAGTCACCTCTCAACGGTACGCGACACACGACAACCTATTCTTAACAGGTCGTTGGATTATGACCACACAATACGGAAACAACAATGCGCAAATGTCTTTTGCCTTTGGACAACAAGTAGCCCAACAATTTTTAGACCGGCAAATAAAAGCGTATAAATAAATAAATAAATAAATAAATTAATTAATAGATAAATAAAAGTCTGACTTGATCGCAATGCTTCTTAATCAAGTCAGACTTTTAAATTTTATACGGCTAATTGATTTGATCCATCTTTATAATCAATCTCAATCCCTGGTTGCATATTTGGAATATAGACATGGAATTGTAATTCACCATCATCCTCAATCGAATAAGCTTCCATAAAAATACCTCGTGCCAACAATTCATCACCCATAAATAAGGGGGTAATCCGGTAGCGAACATGATATTCACTATCTTCTATATAAGCAGCCACATAATTTTCAAATGGTAACATACCTTCTACATTAAAATAACGAGTACCAGTCATTAAATTCAGCAAATTATCTTGTTGGCCAGTCAATTGAAAGCCAATTAAATGACTGCGGTTATATAACCAGCCTGCTGATACGATTTCATAACGATTTTGTTGCCATCCAGTTGGTGTAACTGACGTCAGTGCTTCACGTTCTGTCGACTCAGCCGGCATTAAATCTACTCCTAGTAAAGCATTAGCTGTCGTAACTCTTCCCAAATCATCCAATGGGCCATACTGTTCCCATGATTCATCAACCTCTGTCAAATCAGCATCCGTAAATACCGGCACATTGTTATTTACTTCTACATAAGCTTGTCCCTCTGGAACGTCAGGTGGGTTCTGGTGGTAAAGTTGGTCTAAGTCACCAGCTTCCTCAGCTGAAGATGCTCCCTGTTGCACCTCACTTGTAGATTCATTTTCATTTTTATTCGACACTTCACTTTCAGTTTGACCATCAACTGAAGTACTTTCTTCTATCGAACTATTCTCATGGTCATTCTTTTGGCCCTCATCTACCTGCCCAACTCGCGACTGTTCAGAGGTTAACTGGTGGTCCTCTAAAATCTCTTGATAGATTGATGAAGTCCTGGACACTTCCTTGGCAACCTCTATCGGCTCAGACAATCGTCCTTCCGCCATTCGATTTCCAACCCATAGAAATAGGATCAACCCAACCAATAACAGCATGGCAAATATACGCTTATGCTCAGGTTCATTCTGTCTTCTTCTGGCCACCAATAACACCTCCCTCTCACAAAAACTGTACCCCTAATC
>JAEZWY010000133.1 GCA_023442905.1 Bacillota bacterium
CTGTTTTAAGTGCTATTATTTCAATTGTGATATTTTTAAATCAAATGGAGGGTAATCTAAATGTCAGATAACAAAATTAACATCGGTTTAGCAGTTATGAAGATTTTAGAATCTTGGGGAGCAGATACTATTTATGGTATTCCTTCAGGTACTTTAAGTTCATTGATGGACGCGATGGGTGAAGAAGAAAACAACGTTAAATTCCTACAAGTGAAACACGAAGAAGTAGGTGCTATGGCTGCTGTAATGCAAAGCAAGTTCGGCGGTAACCTAGGTGTTACTGTTGGTTCTGGTGGTCCAGGTGCATCTCACTTAATCAATGGTTTATACGATGCAGCAATGGATAACATTCCTGTAGTAGCTATCTTAGGATCTCGTCCACAACGCGAATTAAACATGGATGCTTTCCAAGAATTAAACCAAAACCCAATGTACGATCACATTGCAGTTTACAACCGTCGTGTAGCATATGCTGAACAATTACCAAAATTAGTTGACGAAGCAGCACGTATGGCGATTGCAAAACGTGGTGTAGCAGTTCTAGAAGTACCTGGTGATTTCGCTAAAGTTGAAATCGACAACGACCAATGGTACTCATCTGCAAACAGCTTACGTAAATATGAACCAATCGCTCCAGCAGCACAAGATATCGACGCAGCAGTTGAATTATTAAACAACTCTAAACGTCCAGTAATCTACGCTGGTATTGGTACTATGGGCCACGGTCCTGCAGTTCAAGAATTAGCTCGTAAAATCAAAGCGCCAGTTATCACTACTGGTAAAAACTTTGAAACTTTCGAGTGGGACTTCGAAGCGTTAACAGGTTCTACTTACCGTGTAGGTTGGAAACCAGCTAACGAAACAATCTTAGAAGCAGATACAGTATTATTTGCTGGTTCAAACTTCCCATTCTCAGAGGTTGAAGGTACTTTCCGTAACGTGGATAACTTTATCCAAATCGATATTGATCCAGCTATGTTAGGTAAACGTCACCACGCTGATGTTGCTATCTTAGGTGATGCTGGTTTAGCAATCGACGAAATCTTAAACAAAGTTGACGCTGTTGAAGAGTCAGCATGGTGGACAGCTAACTTGAAAAACATCGCTAACTGGCGTGAATACATCAACATGTTAGAAACTAAAGAAGAAGGCGACTTGCAATTCTACCAAGTGTACAATGCAATCAACAACCATGCTGATGAAGATGCAATTTACTCAATTGATGTTGGTAACTCAACACAAACATCTATTCGTCATTTACACATGACACCTAAAAACATGTGGAGAACTTCTCCATTATTCGCGACAATGGGTATCGCTATCCCTGGTGGTTTAGGTGCTAAAAACACTTACCCAGATCGTCAAGTTTGGAACATCATTGGTGATGGTGCCTTCTCTATGACTTACCCAGATGTAGTAACTAACGTACGTTACAACATGCCTGTAATCAACGTTGTATTCTCTAACACTGAATATGCCTTCATCAAAAACAAATATGAAGACACTAACAAAAACTTATTCGGTGTAGACTTTACAGATGTTGACTACGCTAAAATCGCTGAAGCACAAGGTGCTAAAGGATTTACTGTAAGCCGTATCGAAGATATGGACCGTGTAATGGCTGAAGCTGTTGCAGCTAACAAAGCAGGTCATACTGTAGTTATCGACTGTAAGATTACTCAAGACCGTCCAATCCCTGTAGAAACATTGAAATTGGATTCAAAACTATACAGCGAAGACGAAATCAAAGCTTACAAAGAACGTTACGAAGCTGCTAACTTAGTACCATTCAGAGAGTACTTAGAAGCTGAAGGCTTAGAATCTAAATACATCAAATAATCATTTGATAACATTAGATTAGTAACTAAGATTTATTATATTCAGACGAGATAAGAACAGGTTGGGGCTCTTCCCAGCCTGTTTTTGCTTATATAGAATTCTTGCAAAAATAGGTAATTCCACCATATTTTTAACCATCGTGTTCAAAATTTCCTAATCAAGCTTGATAGTTTTTCGATACTTTGATCGAGGCATAATAGTTTTGTAGATGTGTTACAATTTATTTAAACAAGTTGGAGGTTTTCCTATGACAAACAAGAAAATTTTAACCACGCATGTAGGTTCATTACCACGTCCAAAAGCATTATTAGAGGCAAATGACCGTCGTGCAAAAAATGAAATTTCAGACGAAGAATACAATCAAATTATCCAAGAATCGGTGAATCAAGTAGTAGCTAAACAGAAAGCATTGGGTATTGATATTGTAAACGATGGAGAATACGGTCATATTACATCTGGTCCCGTTGACTTTGGTGCTTGGTGGAACTATTCATTCTACCGTTTAGGTGGTTTAGAGATGACTGACCAAGACCGGTGGGCAAATCCAGAAAAGGTTCGTTCAACGCCAGGAAATATTAAATTGACATCTTTCCCTGATCGTCGTGATCGAGAGAAGTTTAGAGATGCCTATGAAGATCCGGATTCAGGGGTATTAGGTAAACGGAAAGCAGTTGGAAATCCAGTATTCAGCGATAGGGTAACTTATATTGGCCAAGATCAGGTACAACGTGATGTTGATTACTTAAAAGCAGCTTTAACGGAAAATAATATAGATAAAGGATTTATTGCAGCTGTATCACCAGGATCAGCAGCACGATTACAAGACAATTTCTATGATGGCGATGAAGAAGCTTTGTTGAATGATTTAGCAGATGCTTTACACGAAGAATATAAGGCTATTACAGATGCCGGATTCATTGTTCAATTGGATGCGCCAGACTTGGCTGAAGCTTGGGACCAAATCAATCCAGAGCCTTCAGTAGAAGACTTCCAAAGATGGTTGCAACTACGTATTGATGCTATCAACCGCGCCTTAAAAGGGATTGACCCAGCTTTAGTTCGTTTACATATTTGTTGGGGATCATGGCATGGACCGCATACAACAGATATTCCTTTAGAGTATATCGTTGACCAATGTTTACAGGTAAATGCTGCTGGCTTCACTTTCGAAGCATCTAGTCCACGTCATGCCCATGAGTGGAAAGTATGGGAAAAGGCAGGACGCTTAAAAGAAGGTCAATATATTATTCCTGGTTTAGTATCGCACTCAACCAATGCTGTTGAGCATCCGGAATTGATCGCTGAACGTTTAATTCGTTTTGGTGAAATTGTTGGTCCTGAAAATGTTGTTGCTTCTACCGACTGTGGTTTAGGCGGTCGTTTACACGAACAAATCGCATGGGCTAAATTAGAAGCCTTAGTAGAAGGGGCAGCTATTGCTTCTAAACATTTTTACGGTGAGTAAAAGATAAGTATATTTTTGCAATTTGATATCCTTAAAAAATTTAATTTACATAGGAAAAAGCCTTCTAACCGGTGTGATGAACACCGAATTAGAAGGCTTTTTTCGTTATCATAGTTTATTTACGTTGCTTGCCAGCATTACGATTTGTTTTATTATTGCGATCTGTTAAAAAATTATTTGAATCTTCATTCACTACTGAGTTAGTAACATCTTTACGCTCATTAGAAGATTTCTTCACCTTGATTGGATTTTCGGCCATTTCTTTATCAACTTCTGCTTGGATTTTTGGTCTATAGTAGAAAGTTGTAAATAGTGATTGTAAGATTGACCAAATAGCACCTGCTAGGAAGTATAAGGTTAGTCCGGCTGGTGTTGTAAATACAATGAATCCCATCATTATAGGTGTCATGAATAGGGTAGAACGCATTTGTGCTTTTTGTTCTTCAGGTACGCCTTGAAGGGTGACAAATGATTGAATAAGATACATCAAAATAGTGATGATAGCTAAAACCATATGGGATTCACCAAGAGAAATACCGAAGAATTCAGAGTTTGCAATAGGCTCACTCACGCGAATAGCAGTGTATAAACCAGAGATGATTGGTAATTGTAGTAATAAAGGTAAACATCCCATACCACCAAGCATAGAAACATTATTTTCGCGCATAAATTCTTGTTGTTCAGTCGCTAAAGCCATCTTCTCTTCTTGAGTTGTAGCATTTTTTTGACGTTCTTGAATTTCTTTTAGATAAGGTTGGAAAGCCTGCATCTTAATTTGTTGACGCGTTGAGCTTTTTAGTTGGTTTAAGGTAAGTGGCAATAAGATAATTCGAATAGCAATGGTAATAATGATAATAGCAATTCCATAGTTACCAGCAAACTGTGTGGCAATCCACACAATAAGTTGACTAATTGGTTCAACTGTTAAACGATACATTAGACCATCTGGATTATTTGGATTAGCACAACCACCCAAAAATACCACGAGCGACATCACTAACATGATCAGTGATAGGCGTTTATTATTTAAACGGCTTGACAAAACTTCACGTCCTTTAATTTTATATAGTTATTTGAAACTTGTTTTAAGTGTCTTGACTAACGTTACTATTGTAGCTAATTTGAGAAGCTATTTCAATAAAGGGTACGAAATTTCACCATATCCTCACTTTCAAAGGTTTCAACAATTTGGATATCACTCACTTGAGCAGAAGGGTTTTCAGGCATTTCCTTAACCTCTTCAACAAAAGCGCGCAATGTGGCGTCGTCAGCTTGGACAACAATCTCGACAGAACCATCATTTTTATTTTCAACAGTTCCAGCTAGCTTCATCCGCTTGGCAATTCTTTCAGTAAAGTACCGAAAACCTACACCCTGCACACGACCAGTAACAATAATTCGACTTGTTTTCATGAATATCCCTTCTTTCATTATGTTCTTTTAATTATACTAGATTTAAGTTCAATAATACATCAGTCTAAATACTGATTTGTAAATAGTTTATAGGACGGTGGTTAGATGAAAACCGACCATAAGTTTGGTATAATAGGGTGCTGATTGGAGAGTGAAAAAGATGAGTTTCCAAGTATATCAAATAGATGGTTTTAATGAACCCTGGTGGTTTGAAGATGATTGGTACGAGCAAGTGGTAGCAGTTGAAACGGCTGATGACTTAGCAACAGCAGCTGTTATTTTTCAAAATAAATCATCGAGATTACAAAGTTTATTCCCGAAATCGCGTAGTAGGGCGGAAGGTATGCGGGCTTTTTGGCAACCGGGTGAAACAGCTTGGTGTGAACCGTGTGCTAATGATGAGCAGGTTTACCATAGTTTAGTACTTTATGAAAACCAACACGCTTTAACAAGCGAACGAGTGGATGAGTTAACGCAGATTTTAGAAGGTTTGCGATCAAATCACAGCGAGCAAAATAAACTAGAAGAGGAGGGATAGTGTGGCAAGAAAAAAGAAAAGACGAACTAAAAAACAACAAGAGCTATTTCGCATGCAATTATTTTCAGGTATTTCTTTATTTTTCGCAATTATTGGTGTGTTAGAACTAGGTGCCTTAGGACGATTATTTATGGATCTAATGGCATTTTTTGTTGGAGGACTAGCTGTCCCCGTATTTATCATAGAAATTATATTCACTGGATGGATCCTTATTACAGGGCATGGGCCATTAGCGTTAGGAAGGGTGATGAATACATTTATTTGGGCCATTCCAATTCTAGCTATATTAATGCATGCTTGGGACTATCTAGCGATTGCCTTATCAAGTGATACTTCAGTTTTAGAAGTAACATGGCAACGTGTGATTGCTAATTTTACTGCTGAAGGCGCTGGTCAATCATTAGGTGGTGGACTTTTAGGCGGATTATTATATACCTTTACGTTTTATACAGTGAGTCAATTAGGTACTTATATTTTTGTTGGCATTGCCTTAATGGTTCTATTATGTTACTTATTCAGTATTACTTGGTTAGATTTAGTTGATGGTATTCAATCGATTACAAGTGTTGTCTTTAACTGGTTAGGCGAATTTTGGGAAACTACAAAACAACAATTCTCAAGTTATCGTGAAGATAGAGAAAAATATAAAGCTGAACAATCTAAACGAAAAGGGGCATCTAATAAAGCTTCTAAAAAAGATAAACAGAGTGAGTCAGATTCAATTATTAATGAAAGCAACAACCATATCAAACCTAAGCAGGCAGAAGAACAAGATGAAGATGTTGTGATTGTTGGACCAAGTGCGAGTGCTAGCAAGAATTCTCAGACAGAAGAAATCGAGCAAACATCCTTAGAGATTGGTACACAGGCTGATGAGTTCCATAAGGCTGAGCAGGCAACTAAACAAGTTGATGTGCCAACTAGTGATAAAGAACTAGCTGATGAGCCTGATGATGGTAAAGATATTGTGATGGATATGGCAGCAGAACCAGAGAATCCTGAATATAAATTACCACCAGCAAACTTATTGAAACCAATTAAGGCTACTGACCAAAGTGGTGAATATTCAGTCATTAAAGAAAATGTCCGTAAATTGGAAGCGACATTTAAAAGTTTTAATGTAGATGCTAAAGTAACTAAAGCAAATTTAGGACCAGCAGTTACCAAATATGAGATTCAACCTGCTATTGGGGTGAAAGTTAGTAAGATTGTCGGTTTAGCGGACGATATTGCTTTAGCTTTAGCTGCCAAAGATATCCGTATTGAAGCACCAATCCCAGGAAAATCATTTATCGGAATTGAAGTACCAAATC
>JAEZWY010000159.1 GCA_023442905.1 Bacillota bacterium
GGCTTAGCACAGTCAGATGTCCCACGGGAAGAAATCTTCTTAACCACGAAAATTTGGCCAAGTGATTACGGAGACGAAAAAACGCGTGATGCTGTTTTAGGTTCTCTTAACCGATTAGGGACTGATTATTTGGATTTAGTCTTATTACATCAACCATTCGGTGATTATTTTGGTGCTTGGCGAGCTTTAGAAAAACTTTACCGTCAAGGGATTATCCGGGCTATTGGTATATCCAATTTCTATCCTGGACGCTACCAAGATTTCGTACATTTTGTAGACATCAAACCAATGGTCAACCAAGTGGAAACACATATTTTCTACCAACAAGAGGAATTGCAAAAAGTGATGGCACCCTATGGTACCGTACTTGAAGCCTGGGGACCACTCGCACAAGGAAATCATGATTTCTTCAACAATGCAGAAATTAAAGCTATTGGTGACAAATACGGTAAATCAAATAGCCAAGTTGGCCTGCGGTTCTTACTACAATTAGGTTATGTAGTGATTCCAAAAACTACCCATAAAGAACGTATGGATGAAAACTTTGATATCTTCGACTTTGAATTATCAAAAGACGACATGGCTAAATTAAAAGTCTTAGACACTGGTCAACCAAACCAAGCGCCACATTGGGATCCGGAAAGAGTCAAACAAATTTTAAGCAAATAAAATAAAGAGTAGAGAATGTGGTATTTTGGTCACATTCTCTACTCTTTTAAATTTTTGAATTTTTTAATCCACGTTCAATACAGGTTTTCCTGCTTCTAGCAAAGCTTTATTCCGTAGAAATCCAAATGACAAGATAACTAGTGCAAAACCTGAGAATAATAGGATATAAGAAATTGGCATAAAGTCCGCTAACGGCCCAAATAAAGCCATCCCTAAAGGCATCATTGCCGTATTAATCATCGACATGACACCAAACACGCGCCCAAGATAGGCTTCTTCAACGTGATCTTGAATCAAAACCATCGATGGAGTGTTGAATAATGGTACTGCTACGCCCGTAATCACCATCAAGACTACATATAACCAGAAATTATTGGTTAAACCTAATCCCAGGGTACAGACTGCTAGAACAAAGGACCCTAAGGCCATAGTCTTGATCCGATTAGGAAACCCTTGCCACCAAGAAATTAAACCGCCACCGACGACAAATCCAACTGAAAAAGCAATTTCAATCGCAGACAAGCGCCAAACTTCGTCACCGTAGGTTCGAGTAACTACTAAAGTCGGCAACATTGAAGCTGGAGCAATCAATAACATGAAAATTCCAAAAAAGATAAATAGATTTCTTAGAAAATCATGATTTTTAACATAACGAACACCCAACATAAAATCATCTGTATAAGAAGCTGTTTGATCCCTACTCGCCTTGTCATGCGTTCGTACTTTCAAGAATAGCATGGTCGTAATAGCTAACCCTGCTGTCACCACATCGATTAAGAAGATGTAAGCTAGGGGCCAAGCGGCAAGTAATGCGGCAGATATCAAGGGAGACCCAAAGTTTAGGATACCTTGTATGGATGAGTTGATACCGTTAATCCGCGTCAATTCAGATTTAGGTACTATCTGTGGCAAAATAGCTCCTACTGCCGGTGTTTGCACTGCTGCACCAAAGGCTCGAATAGCTGCTACGATCAGTAACATCCAAATTTCTTGATAACCTTGCATGTACAATAAAGCTAAAATAAGCGTTGCTACTGCAATTCCCCCATCCGCCCACATGATCAATTGCTTTCGGTTAAAGCGGTCGGCCCAAACTCCGGTTACTGGCGATAATAAAAATGTTGGTAAAAAGGCACAGATAATATACAAGGTCATCATCACACCGGATGCTGTCTCAATTGTAATATGCCACATAATAGCATATTGAACGATGGATGAACCAAATAAGGAAATTCCTTGACTAGTTAGGAATAAAATAACATCCCTTAACCAATTACTTTCACTTTGTTTATTTAAATCATTCATAGAAATTCCCCCAATAATTCGAATTCTCTTCGCTTTCTATCTTACTTGACGAACATCTGTCCTGTCGATATTTAAGCCAGTTTAAAGGCAATAAAAAAGTCGGGGCTAAAAGCCCCAACTTTATCTATCTATTATCATACGCTACATATCTTGTATAAAAGCTGCCATCCGGTCCATAGCGACTGCGATATCCTCGTAGGATGCTGCATATGAAAAGCGGAAATAACCTTGCCCCCCTGGTCCAAATGCAGAGCCAGGAATAACACCGACTTTGGCTTTTTCCGCTAAATCTAAAGCAAAGGCTTGGTCATCATCCCCGTATTTAGCAGGAATACGTGGGAATACGTAAAAGGCACCTGCTGGATGTGGTATATCGATTCCCATAGCAGACATCCGCTCTACAATCATCTTCCGGCGACGATCATACTCTGCCTTCATCTCATCAATAGCTTGGTCTCCATCATTATAAGCTGCGACACCAGCCCATTGGTCCGGCGTTGACACACAAGTCACCATGCTTTGGAAGATTTTAAACATCTCTTCATATAAATGAGCAGGAATGTGTAAGAAACCAAGTCTAAATCCAGTCATCGCATAGGACTTTGATGCCCCTGCAAGTAAAATCGTCCGTTCTGGTAACTCCTTCACCATTGAATAGTGGTCACCTTCGTAAACTAAATCCCCATATATTTCATCAGATAAAATATAGACATCCGGATATCTCCGTAAAACATCCGCTAACGCTTTTACTTGGTCTTTAGAGTAGCTAGTACCAGTAGGATTATTAGGATAGTTTAACATCAATAATTTAACTTCGGGATGTTCTTGTAATTGACTTTCTAACGCTTCAGGCGTCAAGATAAAATCATCTGCAGAAGTGTCGACCTTAATGGTTTCCCCTCCAGAAAGAATTGAAGAATAGCCATATAAAGGGAAATAAGGTGACGGTATCAACACTTTATCGCCCGGATTTAGTAAGGTCATCATTGTAATCATAAACCCTTGACTAGCCCCCACCGTAATCATAATTTGTTGCCAGTTTAAATCTAGTTGATGACGACGTTGGTAAAAATTGGCAATCGCTTGTCGCAATTCCTGTAAACCATCTGAAGCTGCGTAATGGGTGTAGTTCTTATCCAAAGCTTCTTTCATCGCATCCTTGACAAACTCAGGCACATCAAAATTTGGCTCCCCAATTGTAAAAGTCAACAAATCAGGAATCGATGAAACCTGCACATCAAAAGCCCGAATTTCTGATGGTGTAATCTGCTTTAATCGCTCATTGATCGTCATAACACTAAAATCCTCTCATTAATCAGCTAGTTTCCCAGCCGTACATTTCCTATATTGTAGCACTTATCCCTTAAAATCGTGATGCCTTTTCTAAACCTTTTTGTAAAAGGGCAAATCCTAAGCTTTAAAAATTACAAAAGATTTAAAAGCTACCGCTATTGGTCTGACTTTTGGTAGTATATAATGAAAAGGAAGTGGCATTATAAGGGATGCCAACAAAAACGCTTTAACCCTTTTTCTAAATAAATATATCAAGTGTAATAATGAGGAGTGTATACAATGGCACAACGAAGATATAATACGGATGCGAGTGTCAACCAGATGCAATCTTTGCGGGCGGAGACACATAAAAAAGCCAGCGCCTTGTCGGCGGATATGCGGTCCTTCTTCCAGGATTGTGAGGGGTATTTTCTAACGAGTGGTCCGGCGCAACCTGCGATTTATCAGGAGTTATCGAAATTGGTGGACCGATTGCAGGT
>JAEZWY010000223.1 GCA_023442905.1 Bacillota bacterium
GCATATAATACACACGCTCTGTTAATTGCTTTAATTGTCTCATCCTTTAGCTCGTCTCCTTTTCAGTCAATTCATTATAACAAAATTTACAATCTTCCAATACCCCTTAGAAATTTTACCCATATAAAAAAGGCTACAACATTCACGTCATAACCCCTTTTACTAATATCGGACTCTTCTTACGTATAGACATCCGTATGTCACTGTGTTGCAGCGACTGTTCCACAAAAATCAAACTCTCCCTAATGCGTTAGAAGCGTCGAGTCTTAATGACTTTTGTCGCACCTCATATTATAAGTTGGCGATTTTCTCTTTGTCTGCGTCGCTCAAGTTAAAGTCGAATACATTCAAGTTGTCTGCTTGGTGGTCTGCGTTATGAGACTTAGGAATCACGACCACACCACGTTCAATTTGGTAGCGTAATAAAACTTGGCCCCAAGTTTTGCCGTATTGTGCACCAATCTCATCCAAGATAGCACGAGAGGCTTCGTCAGTTCCCTTCATTGGCGCCCAAGCTGTAACAACCACATCATTTTCAGCAGAATATTCAATAATATCATCGTTCCAAACTTCAACATTTGATTTAATTTGGTTGACCATTGGTTGAATACGCGCGTTATCGATGATGATATCTAATTGGTCTTGGTCGAAGTTAGATACACCAATAGCTTTGATTTTACCTTCATTATAGGCATTTTCTAAAGCATACCAAGTTTGTAGCATTTCATTCTCATTGTCCCAAGGGTGGTGAATCAAGTATAAGTCAATGTAGTCCGTTTGTAATGCTTCTAGTGAGGCATTTAAAGTCGCTTCAACTTTTTCAGCTGAACCCGCATGGTCTAAATCACCAGGGATCTTAGACGTGATGAAGAAGTCCTCACGTGGTAAACCAGATTCTTTAATCGCTTTACCAACAGTCGACTCATTACGGTATGAAACCGCCGTATCAATAGCACGGTACCCTGCCGCAATCGCTGATTGCAATTCAGTCGTATCATCAGTCACTTCACCAAAATAGTCCCCGTCAACCTTACCAAAAGTGTTGGTACCAGTACCTAAAATTGGCATCTCTACGCCATTATTTAACGTTACAAATTCCATCATTACACGCTCCTTATATGCTCGCTATTGAAAAACAACATTCTCTGTTACTTGTATATTTGGATCAATACTTTGTACAACTGGGCAATACTTGTGAATCATCTTAGTTGCCCGCTCAGCTCGTCCTTGATTTTCTTCAGCTACACTGACATACATGGTAATCGTGATCGCAGTAACAGGTTTAGCACCTTCATCAGAACGTTCAAAATCAATTGCTACATCATGAAAAGTATAGTCAATTTTCGAGTTATCCAAAATATTACGATACACGCCCGCCGAACAACCAGCTACCGATAGGACAAAAGTATTTAAAGGTGAAAAACCAGTCTCTTTATTTAAAGGCCAGTTGTCACCCTGGTCATTCACAGCTTCTGGGCCTAAAGTGGTCATATTTAAATGTAAAGTCATCCATTCACTCCTCATCCAGCCAACTATTTCTTAATAGTTTCATTATAGAAAAGAATTCAAGAAAATACTAGCAAACAGGACTCGCTCTGACCGAAAGAAATCAAGCATTTAAGCGTCTATTATCTTTAGCGAAAATAAACTTTCCCAAACTAAAAAGGTGGCACACTCACGTACCACCCTCTCTAAATCCGTATTTTAATTAGCTGTCTTTTTCAGAATTTAAGATATCGCCTGTTGTTGCGTCGATATCATACTCAAATTCTCGGTTACCATCTACAGTAAATTCAATTTCATAATGGGCAACGTAATCGTAATCGTCATCGTCGTCATCCACATCATCTAATTCAATTTCACGTTCTGTTAAGGCATCTTCAGTCGTGCCAGCGTCATCTAAAGCAATTTGCCATGCTTCATCTTCAGAAATAAATTCTCCTGAAGCAGCTTGGTCGGTTTCACTTGAGCTTGCACTCTCGTTGCTATCATCTGCATTGTCATCCGCGTCATCACCTGACGTGTCTTCAGAACTAGGTACCGTTTCAGAGCTTGTTTCACTTGAAGAAGCTTCTTGGCTGGTTGTTTCAGCTGTTTCGCTTGTAGTTGTATCATCTTGACCACTGTTACCGCATGCCGCAAGTAAGAATACTGAAGCAAATAATGTTAGCGCACCTGTTTTTAATTTCATGGAATCTCCCTTTCGTTAAGCATAGTGTCGACTACTATAGTTAGCATGATTGCTAACCTTTTATACATTATAACATATTAAAAAAAGCTTCAAACTTTTTTATAACTTATACATCATAGATATCTGGTCTTCGGTCATTAAAGACGTTAATTGATGAACGAATACCTTCAATAACAGAAAGGTCTACCTCACCGTATTTTACGCCTACTTGTAAATCAGGAGTGACAACATACGCACCCCAGGGATCAATGATGGCTGAATGACCCCCATATAAGGCCTCTTCGTCTCCATTAACCGGTCCTCTTGAATTAGCCGATACGACAAACAACTGGTTTTCGATTGCCCGTGCCCGTCCCAAAGTATCCCAATGTAGATTCCGGACTTCAGGCCAAGCAGCCGGTGCAAATACAATCTGTGCATCCGCCAAGGCTAAAGCCCGCACCCACTCAGGGAAACGCAAGTCATAACAAGTGACAATCCCACATTTGACCCCATCCAATTCAAAGGTCACACTTGCTTCACCCGCTTCAAAATAACAATTTTCCTTGGCCGGTGAGAATAAATGGGCCTTATCATAAGTTGCAATCTCTTGCCCTCTTCGGTTGTAGATATAGGCCGTATTAAATAGCTTGTCACCACGCCTATTGGCCACCGAACCCCCAACCACATTGACTTGGTAGTTCTTAGCGAACTGGCTTAAAAATTGACGACTCACCTTGCCATCCTCGTCCGCTCGCTCTTTCACATCTTCCGGTAAGAAGGATGTATTCCATAATTCGGGCAACACAATCACATCCGGTTGATTGGTCGTCGCTTCTTCCATCAACGCTTGAATCGTTTGAAAATTCTCTGCCACCTGGCTTTGTTGTAAGGCTGCTTGTACAATCGCAATTTTCATCATATTCCTCCTAATAACCCTTTTCTCCATTATATAGGAGTCCCTTCCAAAAGTAATTTAAAGGGCTTATTTCCTTGGAAAAAGAGCCTTCGCGGTCTATATGATGAACATTTCATTTAAGTTTTAGTTGACTACTTGATTCTCCATGTGATAAATTAGCCAATATCAAATCGTAATGATTACGATTTATAAACTTTGCCTCTAGCTAAGGCAAATATGATTGGGTACCCAAATAAATGTGATTGATGATTACTTTGGAAAAGAGGATGTATTTTAATGAATAAAAGTTTGAAATTAGGTTTACTGAGCTTAACGGGGGCTGCCCTTTTAGCGGCTTGTGGCCAATCTGCTACTGAAGCAGATGCTGGTAATGATGGGGATAAATTAGAAATTGCAACGACTATCTATCCTGTTTATGCCTTCACAAAAGAAATTGTTGGTGACAATGCGGATGTAAGTTTAATGGTCCCTGCCGGAACAGAAGCGCATGATTATGAACCTTCTGCAAAACAAATTGCGGCCCTAAACGAATCAGATGCGCTGATTTACCATAATGAAAATATGGAAACTTGGGTACCTTCTGCAGAATCTAGTATCAGTGATGATGTCAATATCATTAAAGGTACAGAAAATATGGTATTGTTACCAGGCTCTGAAGATGGTCATGACCATGATCACGAAGACCATGAAGACCATGATCACGGCCACGAAGGTCATTCACACGAATATGATCCACATACTTGGGTTTCACCTTACCGTGCCAAAATGGAAGTTGCCTCTATTACGTCACAATTAAGTGAATTATACCCAGATATGGCTGAAGAATTTCAGGCAAATGCAGATGCTTATATTGAAGAGTTAACAGACTTAGACAATTTATATACCGAAGCATTTGAAAATGCCAGTCGCCAAGACTTCGTTACTTCACATACTGCTTTTTCATACTTAGCTATTGATTACGGTTTAAATCAAATTGGGATTGCTGGTTTAACACCTGAAGAAGAACATTCTGCAGCTCGTTTAGCGGAACTAGCTGACTATGTAAAAGAAAATGATATTCAATATATTTATTATGAAGAAGCTGGTTCAGACAGTATGGCCAAAACTTTAGCTGATGAAGCTGGTGTTGAAATGGCTGTCTTAAATCCGCTAGAAAGTCTATCACAAGAGGCGATGGATGAAGGTGCCGACTATATTTCTGTTATGAAAGAAAACTTAACTGAATTACAAAAAACCACTGAATTGCCAGCAACTGATACGCAAGCTGATGATGATGATGAAACTGAAAAGACAGTTTATAATGGCTACTTTGAAGATAGTGATGTAGCTGACCGTGCCTTATCTGATTATGCGGGTGAATGGCAATCTGTCTATCCATTATTAGAAGATGGTAGTTTAGATCAGGTGTTTGATTACAAAGCGAAATTAAACGATGGTATGACAGCTGAAGAATATAAAGAATACTATACAACAGGTTATGAAACTGACGTAGACCATATTAACATCACTGACAATACCATTGAATTTATTGTTGATGGTGAAAGTAAAAAATTCGAATATACATATGCTGGGTATGAAATTTTAGACTACGAAAAAGGTAATCGTGGTGTTCGTTTCTTATTTGAAACTGATGACCCAGAAGCTGGCGAGTTTAAATATGTACAATTCTCAGACCATAATATTGCACCAACAGAAACTGGTCATTACCATATTTTCTGGGGTGGGGAATCACAAGAAGCCCTTCGAGAAGAAATGGACCACTGGCCAACATACTATCCAACAGACATGGGTAACTTAGAAATCGCCCAAGAAATGATGGCACACTAAAGGCATATAGTTTACCTTACTTATAAGATATGTGACAGCATTATCTTGGCTAGCCGGGAGGTGGTCGTTCAAGCTATTAACCATTTTACGCATACATAATCAAAAGGAAGATCTGCTTCAAAACAGGTCTTCCTTTTTTATATTTTTATAGATTAGCTTTTATATCAGCTTCAATATCTTCCGGTGGTGTAGTTGGGGCATAACGTTTAACAAAGTTACCCTGACGGTCAACTAAAAATTTAGTATAATTCCATTTTACTAAGCCATCGCCTGAAGCTTTCTTTAAATAAGAGAATAATGGTGCGGTTTTTGGACCATTTACGGCCACTTTATCAAACATAGGAAAAGTTGTACCAAAGTTTAATGCACAAGCTTCTTTGGCCCCTTTCCCATCCTCAGGCTCTTGCATAAAGGAGTTTGACGGAAAGCCCAATACTTTAAACCCTTCATCTTGATATGTTTGGTATAAAGATTCAAGACCCGTTAATTGACTTGCTAAACCACATTTAGTCGCTGTGTTTACAATAAGTAATAAGTCACCTTCATAATCTGCTAGACTGATACTTTGCCCATCGGTATCTTTTACTTGATAATCATATATTGTCATGATATTTCTCCTTCTATATAGTAGAAACTAAGTAAATATTATGTAGAACTTAGCGTAAATGATACGCTTTTTTACCCTTAAAAGCGAGTAATCCCCTTTATACAACGCTTGTTTATGACGATATATAGATAATGTTTAATCTTTACTTAGCTATTCAACTTGAGAAACTTTAATTATACGGTGGTACATCTTTTTATACCCTAACCATTTGCAAATGTAAGAGTTTTCATGGTATAATATATCAAATATCTAAGAGAGGCTTTTGATAATATGGCAAAATACGAAGAAGTAGCTGGTGCTTTGGTCCGCTACATTAATGACAACGAATTAAATGCAGATGATAAATTACCTAGCATTCAAGAAATGGTCGATTACTACCAAGTGAGTAAGAATACCGTCTTATCTGCTTTAAATGACTTAGAAAAGCAAGGTTTGATCTATCAAGTACGCGGATCAGGGGTATATGTCCGCGGTAACCAACGCAAAGGTTATATCAACTTACTAAACCTAGGTGGTTTTAACTCTACTTTAAGTCAATTTAAAGTGGACTCTAAAATTTTATCTTTATCCCTAATCGCACCACCTGAAGAAGCGGTAGAAAATCTAAAAATCGACGACCCTTCAAAGACAAAAGTCTATCATGTCAGACGGATTCGTTATATCGAGGGCCGTCCATTCTGTATTGAGGAGTCTTATTTTGATAAGGATATTATTCCTTATTTAAGTGAAGAAATCGCATCGAATTCCATATTTGATTATATTACAGAAGATTTAGAAATTCCTATTGGCTATGGTGACCATTTTCTTCGTGTAGGTAAACTGAAATCTGAACATGCCAAACACTTAAACTTAGTTAAGGGTGACCCTTGTTTAAAAACAGAATCGATTTTCCATCTAAATAATGGTAAACCATTCGATTATTCTAAAGTTGTCTACCACTTTGAAGAAACACAATTCTTTATCCAAGGTGCTAGTACGCAATATCGTTATTAATAACCAGGCAAAAAGGACGCGTTTGATCGCGTCCTTTTTAACTTGACTAAATACTATGAATAATAGATAAGGTGAGGGCTGTTAAGGCCGCTGCCCCAACCGTAAATGGTGTCACCTTAAATAATAAGGTATTATACAAGGCTTTTTGATCTTCGCCGTAATAACCTGAAGAAGCTAAAAGCAAGCTTCCCCCATCTGAGAATGGTGTAACAGTTGCCGCAAAACCACCAATAATAATACAAACTGCCATAATGGCTGGACTCCAACCAGTTGTGGCATACAATGCTGGTAAGGTCGTAAAGAATAATGGTGCGATAACACCAATCGTTGAAGAAAAAATTGACATACAACCACAAAGTAAAGCAATCGTTACTGGAATAATTGGCCATGGTACATAAGAAATTAAAGCAGCTAGCGACTCAGTAATTCCTACTTGAACCCCAACACCAATCAATAAAGAAATCCCACAGGTCATCCAAATTACTGACCAAGGCGTCCGGTTTAATACTTTTTGCCCATTAGCTAATTCAAACATATAGGCAATTACCCCAAATACTATCCCCATCAAACCTAAGTTTAATGAACCACTAATCGATGCGATGAATGGGATTGCCCCACCAGTAAAGTTATCTACGATTGGGAAAACAAGCATAATCGCAATAAAAATTGTCATTAAAGTCAATGTTTGCTTTTGCTTCTTGTTAAATGCTTCTGGTTCTACCAACTCAACTTGTTTGTAAGCTTCGTTTTTTCGGTCTTTAAACATGAGAAATAATAACAGTAGGATTGGATAAATAGTTGATACCGTAAACAATTGCCATGAAATGGCTGAGGACATGTCAGCAAAACCTGTGGATGCGATTAACCCTTGTACAATTGCACCTAGGGGGCCGAATGGGAATAATCCACCAGCAAGTGCCCCTTCAATTACAGCAATTGCGATAATTCGCGTATCTAAATTATTTTCTTTAGCAATATTTAGGGCTAGGAAGCCGACAATTGGTACAGCTCCCCATATTGACCCACCCAAACCTGAAATGAGGGCAGAAGCGAAAAAGAAACCGAATGGTAACCAAAATAGATGGTCTTTGAAGGCATAAATTAAGTGGTGACCAATAATTTCCAATGTCCCATTCTCATTGGCAAAATTGAAGAAGAAGGAAACCCCAAAAATCATCATAAATAATTCAACTGGCCATAAGGTAAAAATTTCATCTGGACTTAATCCAATCATGAAAGAACCAATTAAGTATGCAAAGACGACCCCAACTATCCCTGCATTCACATCAAATTTTTCCCCTAAAAAAATAGCCAGTATAATTGCTACTATGATTAACAACATATAAGTCATTCGATTCCCTCATTTCATTTCGTTTTTTTGATCTTTTCGTTTTCTTACCTTAGGTCTAGTCCATATACTTCAACATATTTTCTGGCGCATAAGCCGAATCGCGTTGATTTACGTCATCTAAACCAATAAATTCATTAAATTCATCAAAAGTAATCATCTTATCTTGATAGTTTTCAGTCGTACCTTCATCTAACAAGGTTTGTAGTAAATTTTTCTCCGTATAAGCTTGCGCATAAGTTAAAGCCGTTGGATATACGATAATATTGAAACCAAGTTTTTCCAGTTCAGCTGTCTTCGTTAAAGGCGTTAGCCCACCCTCAATCATATTGGCCATCATAAAGGTATCTGGGAAGGCTTCATGAATTTCTTCAAACTCTTCAAAACTTCTTGGTGATTCAATAAAAATTAAATCCGCACCAGCAGCCTTATAACGACGGCTACGTTCAATAGCTTCTTCTAGATCATAAACTGTACGCGCATCTGTCCGTGACATAATAAGAAAATCATCATTTTTACGGGCAGCTACAGCAACTTTAATTTTTTCTTCTAGGGTTTCTGTTGGCTCAACTTGCTTTCCTGACATATGGCCGCAACGTTTTGGCCAAACCTGGTCTTCAATAAAGATCCCAGCTGCACCAATAGCTTCGTAATTTTCAACCGTCCGGCGTACATTTTCCAAGTCACCGTATCCAGTGTCTGAATCGGCGAATACCGGAATATCAACGGCATTGATGATGTCCCGAGTGCGCTCTAGGGACTTACCAAAATCTGTTACCCCGCGGTCTGGCATGGCAAAGGCTGAAGCACTTGTGGCATATCCGGCAGAGAAGACAGCATCAAAACCTAGTTTCTCAGCGATCTTTGCTGCTAAAGCATCCGGTGCTACCGGTAGCTGTATCGCTTTACCTGAATAAATATGATCTTTAAACTGCTTACTCATTCTTTCGTTTTTTAACATAGCTACCTTCCTTTACTTTAATAAGTCTGACATGGCGGTTTCAAGCGCTTGATGAGCGGCTAAAGCTAGGTTGCCTAAATCTAGATAACCATAGAAATGATCACTTTCGATGGCTTTAGCTTGTTGGCCTGGTTTTAGAGTTGCCAATAATGGTAATGGCAAGTCTGCTTGGGCTAAAGCCTCTAAGTCTGCTTCACTATAGTGGTCTAAGATAATAGCTTTAGCACCAGCATTGAATGCATAACGAGCGCGCTTCTTAAAGCCTTCCAAGCCATACTCATGCAAACCTTCTAGCCGCGCCCAAATTTCAATGTCTGAGTTTTCAATGCCGTCAAGTCCTGCGCGAATTTTCCCAATGAAGTCCTCCGCAGTGGTTGTGGCTGGTTGATCAGTGTTGTGGGCCGGGTATTTTTGATCTGATAAAATCATGATGTCCGCACCCGAACGTTCCAATTCTTTTGCTGCATAGTAGGTGTTTAGAGGATTCCCAAATCCCGATTGTAGATCTAACAACAAGGGTTGCGCCTTCTTCAATCCCAAACTGAATGCATAATTTTTATATTCAGTGATCGACAACAACCCTTGGTCACCCTCCGCAATTAAATGGTCAGTGGTTAATTGACCAGATAGGAAAATGGCTGGTGCCTTGCTGTTGGCTAACATTTGAAAAGTATGGCCGTCGCCACAAGCGGGAATGATCGCTGTGGGAGCTTGTTTTAAATCTGCTAATAATGTCATTGAAAAATCCTCCTAATCACTACTACAAGTCTGTTATATGGCTTACTAGTGACAATTTGATTCGTCTTATCTTTATTGCTCCTAGTTTTTTACATATATTTTAAGTTTTTAGTAAATAAAAAAAGCACCCTTTGACTGGTTAAGTCAAAGGGCGCTTTCTGCACGGTACCACCTTTAATTTTTCTAATAGTTGGTTAGACTATTAGACTCACGTTGACGGGACATTCATCCGATCAACTGGCATTTTAACGGCAGCACCCGGTAAACACTCAACCACCCTTTAGGTGGATCGCATCTACAGCTCAAAGTCTACTTTTCAATTAGGGCTTGTCATACCTTCTCAACAATCGGTACTTTCTGTGCACAAGCGTCTAACTTACTTCTACTTCTCAACGCATCAACTTGTTTTATTTACTGACATCAGTATATTAAAATTTATGATAAGTGTCAACAACAATTTTAATATAATTCTAATATAATTCATTCTTTCTTAATAATCTTCGATTTCTTTACGGACAGAATAGGTATGATATTGGCCGTGACGGGTATTTAAGGCTGCTTCAATATCTGTTAACGACAGGCCTCTTTCAACTAATAAAACTAGCAGGTGGTAAAGTAAGTCACTGGTTTCAGATACTAATTCATCATTTCCTTGACCGGCCTGGGCATTTTTCGCGGCGATCACGACTTCCGTCATTTCCTCCCCGCATTTTTTAAGAATCTTATCCAAACCCTGTTCCATCAAGTAAGACGTATACGACCCCTCTTTAGGATTGCCCACTTTGTCGACCACCGTTTTTTCAAGGATATTCAAGTTGAAGAAATCATCTCCAAAACATGACTGGCTACCCATATGGCAAGTTGGGCCAGTTGGGCGTACCTGTACCAATAGGGTATCTTGGTCACAGTCCAACTCAATTTTTACCACTTCTTGCAAGTTGCCTGAAGTTTCACCCTTTTTCCAAAGACGTCCTTTAGAACGTGAATAAAACCAAGCTACACCTTCACTTACCGTTAGTTCGTAAGCTTCTTCATTCATGTAACCCAACATTAAGACTTGATTTGTCCGGTAATCTTGCAAGATAGCTGGGACAAGCCCACCGTTTTTGCCAAAATCAATTGCTGTCATTTACTAGTCAATCCCTTCTGCGATAATTGCTGCTTTTAAATCTTCGATCGCTACTTCTCCCTTGTGGAAAATAGATGCCGCAAGTCCTGCTTCTAGGTTTGTTTGTTGGAACAAGTCAATGAAATCTTGGATACCGCTCGCACCACCTGAAGCGATAATTGGAATCGAAACGGCCTCAGAAGCCAATTTCAAGAATGGAATATCAAAACCTGTGTAGGCACCGTCAGTATCAATTGAAGTGATTAGTAAGGCGCCAGCACCGCGTTCTTCACACTCTTTACACCATTCAAGGGCGTTAATGTCGATTTGCGTTTGACCTGCGTTAGTGTACACGAAGTAGTCACCTTTCGCTTCATCATAAGCCATATCTACGGCAATCGTTACCGCATCAGAACCGAATTTGCCTACCGCTTCATTAATGAAGTCAGGATTTTTTACAGCCGCTGAGTTAATACCGACTTTGCTGGCACCTGCATCAAGAGCGTCTTGAATATCTTGAACAGAGGCAATTCCCCCACCAACAGTCAATGGAATATCAATAGCGTTGGCTACATCCGCAATCATTTGCGTACGTAATTGGTGACCGTCAGTCGTTTTCGTAATATCTAGGATGACTAATTCATCAGCACCTGCGTCTGAATATTTTTTGGCAAAATCAACGGGGTCCCCTAACTCTTTTACATCTACAAAGTGAACACCTTTGACTAATTTACCGTCGCGCGTATCTAAACATGGAATAATTTTTTTCATTTTTTACAGTCCTTCCCAAAAACTTGGATTCTGTGCAGCTTTCCCGACAATTGCTTGGTTTACGCCTTGTGCTTGGAGGGCATCTAAATCATGCCGGCTCCTCACACCGCCAGAAGCAACGACTTGGTGTTTGGTGATACGTTGGATTTGGCCCGTCTTCTCTACATTAGGGCCGGCTTCCATGCCATCTTTATAAATATCAGTATAGATAATGCCGGCGATATCTAAGTCGGCAATTTCATCAAGGTATTCTTGGATGTAGCGGCCAGATGCCTCTTTCCAACCATTGATATAAATCGCTTCATCTTTACAATCTAGACCAACATAGATACGGCCAGGATACTTAGCGACAGCTTCTTTTAACCAAGGCACATCCATGATGGCTCTTGTACCTAGAATGAAATAGTCAATGCCTAATTTATCGTATAAATCGATAGTTTCTAAGTCGCGGATACCGCCACCGATTTCTAAAGGAATATCAGTTAGAGATTTTAAAACTTCAACAGTGTCACCTTCAACAGCCGCTTGTTTAGTAGCGCCAATCAAGTCCACCACGTGAATTCTCGTCACCTGTGGGAATTGGCTGTAGTAGGTCACCGCTTCGGCTGCTGACATCGGCATGACGACTTGTTTGTCATAGTCACCTTGTTGTAAGCGAACGCTTTTGCCATCAATCAGGTCAATAGCGGGGATAATTTCCATGGATAATTGCCTCCTTTTTGTAAAAATGATTTTATTTTACTTATGAAGCCAACGGCTTCTTTTTAAGTCTGTGTAGTAATCATTTATAGATCGTGTATTGAATATATATATCAATCAATATCCAACGACATGCCACTTATTCTTGATCAAAACGCCCCCGACTTATTGAATCAATCCTTTTGAGGATGGGACGCCGCCGTCTGTTTCTGTCAAAGCGATTTTTAGGGCGCGGGCGAATGCTTTAAAAATGCCTTCGATTTCGTGGTGGGTGTTGCCGTTTTTCAATAGGTCAATATGTAGTGTCATGCGAGAGTTCATAGCTACGGCGTAGAAGAATTCTTTGACAAGTTCGGTATCAAAGGCCCCCACTTTTTCAGCTGAAAAGTTGGCGTCATAAACTAAGACTGGTCGGCCTGATAAGTCTAATACGACACGGGCTAAGGTTTCGTCCATGGGCAAAAAATATGATCCGTACCGTTCGTATGAAGGTTGGGCTTGGTAAAGGTCACGAATAGCTTCACCCAGTAAAATCCCAATATCTTCAGTGACATGATGGTCATCAACCCAAGTGTCCCCCTTGGCTTCAACATATAAATCAAGGCCCGAATGGAAGGTAAATAGGGTTAACATGTGGTCAAGGAAACCCACGCCAGTATTGATGGATGTTTGTTCAGACCCACCCGTCTTAGCCAGGCCTAGCTTGATTTGCGTTTCTAAGGTATTCCGCTCTTTAATCTTCAATTTGTTCCCTCCATGCTTTGATTGTTGCCTTTAACTTGGGATATTCAGCTGAATCGATTACCGAATATCGCGCCGCATTTACCATTTTCCCATCTGCATACTTACGGCCAACGAAGCCATTGTCCGCTAAATACTGGTCTAAATCTGGGACCAAATCGCCAAAGATAAACACAAAATTCGTTGCGGACGGAATCACAGTGACTAGATCAGCAACCTGGTCAAAAGCCTCCTGCAATTCCTGCTTGATATCGCGTTGGTAATTCACCCACTCATCTAGTCGCTTGGTATCCTCAAACAGCTTGCTGGCAAGGTTTAGTGACACACTATTCATAGGATAAGGGTGGTTAATCTCCTTCAATTTGTCGAAACGAGGTCCCTGACCAAAGGCGATACCAACCCGTAAACCCGCTACCCCATAAATCTTAGATAGGGTCCGAATAAATAGGACGTTGTCATTATCTGGTCGTTGATAGTCCTGGCCGAATTCAATATAAGCTTCATCGATCACAAAAGTGATATCTCGATCTGCCGTTTCATCCGCCAATCTCTGTAAAAATTCCTCAGAAAACTGCTGGCCCGTAGGATTTTGCGGGTTCGACAAGAAGAATAAAGACGGCTTAAATTCATCTAAAGCTCCGATAATTGTGTCTAAAGTAAAAGTGAAGTCCTTTTCACTCTCTACCTGGAAAAAGGGGAAGTCCAACTGGTTGGCGTAATCCTGGTACATAAAGAAATCAGGATCAACTGCCAAGACACCCCCGCGGCCAAACTGGATAATCAATTTCTGAATCCACTCATCTGACCCGTTAGCAACAGCCACATTCTTTGGATCAAGACCGGCGTAATTTGCATACGCCGTGATGAAATTAGCTTCTTCGTCTTCAGGATACTGGTTAAAAGGGGTGGCCAAGACCGCATCCACAATATCTTGATCTGACAAGGGACGAATTGGAGAGGTGTTGCGGTTCATAATTACCGTGTCACCCTCTTGATTCACTTCAATCGTTTTTAAATAATCCTCGGTTTTCATAGCTTACCCTTCCTTTCGAATGGCAATTGACTGAGCATGGCAATCCAGACCTTCAGCCTCAGCAATCGCTTGTCCAGCTGGTCCAATTGTTTGATAGGTCTCTTTTGACGTATGGATAATCGCATGTGAAGTCCGGAAATCATTGGCGGTTAAACCATGCGAGAACCGGGCAGTCCGCCCAGTTGGTAAGACATGCGATGGCCCTGCCACATAGTCACCAATAGCTTCCATAGCGTAGTAGCCTTTGAAAACAGCACCCGCGTATTTGATTTGTTCAACAATCTCATCTTGAGCTGTATGTTGAATGGACACGTGCTCTGGTGCAATGTCATTCAATACGGCGATCAGTTGCTCTCTCGTATCACAGATTGCATAGTGATTGTTTTTAACTGAAGCTTCAATAATGTCCGCTCTTTTTTGGCTCGGCAACAAAACTTGCATGCGGTCGGCTATTTTGCCAAGAAAATCTTCTGACTCACATAAGAGGAAAGTCCGAGCGTCTTGGTCATGTTCCGCCTGAGCGAAAATATCGTAAACAATGGCATCAACCGGAATCGTTTCGTCCACATATAAGAGGATTTCACTCGGCCCAGCAATAGCATCAATCGATACATCCCCGTTGACCAACCGTTTGGCAGTCGCCACATAGGCATTCCCTGGACCACAAATCTTGTCTACTCTAGGAATCGTTTCCGTCCCGTAAGCCATAGCAGCAACGGCTTGTGCCCCGCCAATCGCATACACATTGTCCCGAATGCCGCATAAGTATAAGGCTGCGAAAGTCACTGATTCTTCCGTGAAAACAGGCGTTGTCACCACCAAGTTTTCGACCCCCGCAACAAGGGCTGGCACAACCGTCATCAAAACTGTCGACGGGTACAAGGCCTTCCCACCAGGAATATAAAATCCTGCACTATCTAAAGCGTTGTAAACATAGGAAATTTCTTCCCCTGGTCGGTCCGGATGTAAACCACCGCGCTCATAAGTCTCAATCCGGTCTTTAGCCGTTTCTAGCGCTGTTTGTAAGGCTGAGTCTAAGTTGTCCCAAGACGCCTTCAACCGCTCAGCTGACACTTTGAAATCTACCGCATTTTGGTAAACCTGCTCATCAAATTTGTTGGTATAGTCAATGACTGCCTGATCTCCACTTGCCTGAACCGCTTGAATCATCTCTTGCACAGCCACCAACCGGTTTAGGTCTACTGTCT
>JAEZWY010000002.1 GCA_023442905.1 Bacillota bacterium
GTCTGGTACTGGTATTCAAGAAGCAACAACGATTATTGACCGTTTAGGCGGGGGTGTTGTTCACGCTATCGGAACAGGTGGCCGTGACTTGAATGAAAAAGTGCAAGCAACTACTATGTTAGACGCAATTGCAGGCTTAGAAATTCATGACCCAACAGATGTCATTTTAGTGATCTCTAAGCCACCTGCAAAAGAAGTTCGTGATCAAGTGATGAACGTATTGCAGTCCCTAAGCAAGCCAGTAGTTGCTATTTTCCTAGGTGAAAAACCAAGTGAGCACGTTGGTAATGTTGCTTTAGCTTATACTTTAGAAGAAGCTGCTAAAATGGCAATAGATTTAGCTAATGGTGATGATATTAAAGCTAATTACAACGATCCAATTGACTTTGAAGTGGCTAAACCTCTTGCTGAAGGTAAAACTGTTAAAGGATTATATTCAGGAGGTACATTAGCTAGTGAAGCAGCTACTTTAATTTCTGATGCTTTAGGATTAGAAAATGTTAAAGGTGAAGAAGGTTATATCTTGAATACTCAAGGTTTCCAAGTGATGGACCTTGGTGACGATGTGTATACACAAGGGAAACCGCATCCAATGATTGATCCAGAAGTTCGCGTTAAAAAACTTCAAGAAGTGTTAGAAGATGAAACTACTGGCATCATCTTATTGGATGTTGTATTAGGATATGGTTCACATGCTGATATGGCAGGAGTGTTAGCTCCAAGTATTAAAGAAGCTTTAAGTGATGCTAAAGCTAATGGGCGCGATTTATACGTTATCGGTTCGGTAGTTGGTACTGACCAAGATCCACAAAACTATGCCGATGCAGTAGCAAAATTAGAAGATGCTGGAGTTATTGTTGAATCTTCTAATGCTCGTGCTATTCGTTTAGCATTAAAATTAATGGGACATGAATTAACGATTGCTGACAAAACATTTGTTGCTTATGAAGGTGAAAAGGTTGATATACCAGCAGCTGGTGAAAAAGTTGTTGAGCTATTAAATAACCCACCGCGTGTCATTAACATTGGTATTGAAAGCTTTACTGAACCAGTTACTGCTTTTGGCGGGGAAGCATTACAATTCTCATGGCGTCCACGTGCGGGTGGTAATAAGAAACTCATTCGCATCCTAAATGAATTAGAGAAACGTGAGGATGAAATTAATGCTTCAAATGACAAAGTTATTGAACGCCTACAAAATTCACAACCATTCTTAGTTGATGCGAAATTAGCTAAAGAAGTGATACCAGAATTGAATACTGGTGAAAAAGTTATTCTACATGCTGGTCCACCAATTAAGTTTGAAAATATGACAGGTCCTATGAAGGGGTCTGTGATTGGTGCTATGTTATTTGAAGAATGGGCTAGTGATGAAGAAGATGCTATGCGTCAATTAGAAGCAGGTGAAGTTACCTTTATTCCTTGTCACCATGTTGGTGCTGTAGGACCTATGGGTGGTATTACTTCAGCGAACTTCCCAGTTTTCATTGTAGAAAATAAAACAGATGGTACCACTGGTTACTGTATTATGAATGAGGGTATTGGTGAGGTACTACGTTTTGGTGCCAATTCACCAGCAGTTATCAACCGTCTTCGCTGGATGCGTGATGTTTTAGGGCCAATCTTGGGTCAAGCTTTACGTACTCATGAAGAAGGCTTGAACTTAAATGTAATGATTGCTCGTGCAATTGGTATGGGGGATGAATTCCACCAACGTAATATTGCCGCTTCATTAGTATTCCTTAAAGAAATTACACCATCTATTGTAACCCTTGATGCACCAGAAAAAGATAAGGCAGATGTTATCCAATTCTTAGCAGACACAGACCAATTCTTCTTAAACATCATGATGGCTACAGGAAAAGCTATGGTTGATTATGCACGTAAAATTCAAGAAGGAACAGTTGTTACTACAATGGCGCGTAATGGAGAAAACTTTGGTATCCGGATCGCTGCTTTAGGTGACGAGTGGTTTAATGGGCCAGTAAATACACCAAATGGTCTTTACTTTACAGGTTACTCTGCAGAATTAGCTAACCCTGATATTGGTGACTCAGCGATTACCGAAACTGTTGGTGTAGGTGGTATGGCTATGATTGCTGCACCAGGTGTAACTCGCTTTGTTGGTTTAAATGGTTTGGCAGATGCGCAAAGTATCTCTGAAGAAATGCAACAAATTTCAATTACCAATAATTCAAACTGGGCAATTCCAAACTGGGATTTCAAAGGGGCAACATTAGGAATCGATATTCGAAAAGTTGTTGAAACTGGTATTACACCAATCATCAATACGGGTATTGCCCATAAAGAAGCAGGTGTCGGCCAAATCGGTGCTGGTACCGTTCGCGCACCATTAGCAGCCTTTGAAAAAGCTTTAGTAGCGTATGCCGAATCAATTGGTATTCATGTAGATGAAAATTAATTTAAATAGTGAAGATAATAATCGCTCATCAAGTTACTTGGTGAGCGATTATCTCACTAAAATACTCTTAGCCAAGCCGCGCTTAACCGGTAGGATAGAAAGTATTTTTGAAAAAGGTTTTAATTTGTTGATTCAGGAACAACTGATATTTGTAGGAACAGATGAAAATAATCTATCGGCTTTTGGCATAGTTATACCTAGACAGACATTTGGAAAAATCAAAAGTGAGATTTTTGTAGGTCAACAAGTGAGACTAGAATCGACGGTTGAAAATAATCACTTTATTCACTTAAAGTGGACTATTTATAGTCGACCAAGAACAATACTAGTTGAAATGACAGATATAAAAATAGTAGCTACAGGTTTGCCAAAACTTGCAATAAAACAAGTGCTTAAACCTGAAGTTATGAATGCTTTTAACCAAGATGTTATATGGAAACAATCTGGATTTACGAGATCAGAGTACCTAGAAAATTACTATATGCAGTTACAAAATTCCTGGAATAATGATCTAGCCAAGCATTTGATTGGTGCCGGTATTGGTTTAACCCCAAGTGGTGATGATTTCTTGCAAGGTTATATCATGATGGCATTAGTCACAGGAGTTGATGAACAACATGTGATTCTTGCTATTCAATCAGCTTTAGAGAAGCGGACCACTACTAGAGTGTCTTTTAATTACTATCAAGTTTTATTTAAAGGCCATGTAAATTATATGTGGCTGAATGTTTTTCAAGCAATTGAGAATCAAGATATCACTGGTCTACAAAATGCAATTCAACAAGTTCAACAATATGGTGCTACCTCAGGCAATGATATATTGCTTGGTGTACGAACATATTTAAATCTTTATAAAAGTAAGTATATAAAGGGAGGAAATTATGGGTAAAAAAATTGTCGTCGCTTTAGGCGGAAATGCTATTTTATCAGATGATCCTACTGCAGAAGGGCAAATAGCTGCACTTCGCTATACAAGCCAGCGATTAATCGAGTTGGTGAAGCAAGGTCACCAAGTTATCATTAGTCATGGAAATGGCCCTCAAGTAGGAAATTTAATGTTACAACAAGAAGCTGCAGCGTCAGCTGAAAACCCCGTCTTACCACTTGATGCGTTAGTGGGAATGACACAAGGTAGTATTGGTTATTGGTTACAAAACACTTTAAACGAAGCATTAGCCAAAGAAGGTTTGGATAATAAGGTAGCTACTTTAATTACGCAAGTAGTAGTAGACCCAGAGGATCCAGCCTTTGCTAACCCAACTAAGCCAGTGGGGCCTTTCTTAACGAAAGAAGATGCTGAACGCCTTAGCGCTGAAAACGGTGACCAATATGTTGAGGATGCAGGGCGAGGCTACCGAAAAGTTGTCGCATCACCAAAACCACAAACAATAGTTGAATATCCAATTATTAAATCACTTATTAACCAAGACTTTATCACAATCTCTGCAGGTGGGGGTGGTATCCCTGTTGAAGAAGCTGAATTTGGTTATAAAGGTGTAGAAGCGGTTATTGACAAGGATTTTGCGTCAGCAAAATTAGCTGAATTAGTCGAAGCTGATTACTTGTTTATTTTAACGGGTGTAGATAATGTTTACGTAAACTACAATCAACCTAATCAAGAGAAACTAGAAGAAGTAACTGTTGATCAATTAAAAGGTTGGATTGCAGAAGATCAATTCGCACCTGGCTCTATGCTACCCAAAGTTGAAGCTGCTATTTCTTTAGTTGAAAATCGTCCAGAAAGTAAAGTAGTAATCACTTCATTAGAGAATATTGAAGCCATCTTTGGTGGCGGGTCAGCTACAGTCGTTTCCGCTAAATAAGCTAAACAAAAAAGAGTGTCCTCTATTAACCCAGGGTACACTCTTTTTCACATGTTTATATAGAATTTTATTGGTTTTTAGCAAACTATTGGAAGACTATTTTTAGCTTAGTTTTGACTTCTAGATGCGAAGTATTCGATATTAATTCGGCGTAATCTTGACCATTCAGCTGGTTTTCCGGTAATCATGAGGTCAGTATTTCTTAATTCATTTAAGTTCTGACAGTCTAATACCATCATTAGTAAACGTAATTGTTCGTCGTAAGATTTTACCATCTCAATCGTAGCATCAACGCCTTCACCAAGGACAGAATGTAAAAATTGTCCTGACATACCCACAGCTGATGCGCCTAAAGCTAAAGCCTTCATCATCTGCATCGGATCTTTAATCCCACCTGAAGCGACGATTGCTGTTTGGCTCATTAATGGTTGTGCCTCTAATAAAGAAATCACTGTAGATTGTCCCCAATCAGCCATATAAGAGAATTCCTTGTTTTCACGGCGGGCATTCTCGATATTAGCAAAATTAGTACCACCAGTACCTGATACGTCAATCGTATTGACACCTAAACTTTGAAGGTGATGCATGGTTTGATATGACATACCAAAACCAACCTCTTTGACCATAACTGGTCTGTCTAGGTTTTCGACAATATCCACAATATGGTCTTCTAATTTTCTAAAATCACGATCACCTTCAGGCATGACAATTTCTTGTGCCGTATTTAGGTGGATTTGTAGTGCATCTGCATCAAGCAAGTCCACAGCTCGTTTGGCCGCTTCTAAGTCTTTGTCTGCGCCCACGTTTGCCATTACAAAGCCATTTGGATTAACCTCACGTATAATTGTAAATGAATCTGCTACAGAAGGATCTTTTAAAGCAGCTGATACTGAGCCAGAGGCCATTGGTAAATGACATTCACGGGCCACCTCAGCAAACATGCCATTAATCTTCTTAGTCCAAGCAGAACCACCAGTCATCGCATTAATATAGAAAGGGCGGTCAAATTGCTGTTTGAACAATGTTGTAGACAAGTCGATATTCTGGAACTCTTGGTGGGATAATGAGGGATGGACAAAGCGGACAGATTCAAAATCGGTAGGTGCTATTTGATATTGCATTTCAGCATTGTGCACATGGGCATCTTTACGGTTCATATTATCTCTCCTGTTCGTTTCTTTGCCAAAAGGCGAAAGGTAAAACGACAAGGTCGTTTTCTCGCCATGTGGCTTGGACATTTTTAGCTTCATCAGCTTGACTAGAAATTGCATAAGCGCAATCACCGGCACCAGCACCGGAAATTTTGGCAACAGACTTATCTGATGTAACTAATTTTAGTGCTTTCTTAAATGACTTGGTTAAATACGGCTTATTCAGTGTTTGTGTGTAATTTAAAATATTTTCAAAATTATCCTTAATAGCAGATTTAAATAAAGACCATTCATTCATTTGAATAGCTGCCTTAGCCATTAACACTTGACGTTTAGCCAGTTGTTTAAAAGTCGACATAATTTCTTCTAATTCTCTTTCAGAAATATGATGTGCAACCATTTTCAACAGGTCTTCTGTGGAGGCTTTTTCCTTAGACCAGACTAAAGACAAGGTCCAATCTGGATCAATTGGTAGTTGCTCAATCATTAAGTCAGGCCAAAATTCTTCAATTAAGTGATGGATATCTTCTCCAGTAGATTTAGCTTGTTGGTTAAACCATTCACGGTCAAAATTTTGATAATAAATAACACCAGTTTGAGCGCTAGCTGCTACATCTCCAAGGGAACCAACCATACCTAGCTGTGCTTGCGTAATCGCTACTAGCTTATACACTCGGTAAACCCATTGAGACTCGGTAATATCTTGGTCTAATTTATAATATTTTAAAAGGGCAGATACTACAGCTACTGAAATAGCGCCGGATGATCCTAAACCGTATTTGGTGCCATCTGCAGCATCAAGATCAGAAGTGATTTCTAAATCAAAGTAATCAGGTGTAGTTGCTGACTTCATACCAACTGCTTCAGCGTATGCCATTACAGTACGCATGGCTTGCCAAATTAACGGGAATTCATTGGCTAAGGGGTCATCACTGATCACTTGCCCGTTTAGATCATATGACCAGGCTAGTGGATGGTCGGCTTGATTCGTGATTAAATAGCCATTTTCTCCAGAACTATCTACTAAGGTTAAATGCAAGAAAGCATCCACTGTTGTCAGGAGGGCAGCTTGGCCAGAGTTAACTACTGCATACTCACCGGCAAGAAATAATTTCCCTGGTACGGCCACTTTGATGGCATTGGTTTCGTTATTCGTATGGATTATCGTGCTATCATTATGAGATTGCGCCATCTTCATACTCCCATCTATCTAATCGTTGAATTCCAGGTCCAGCTGTTGTTTTAATAAAGGCCATATGAGGGAATTTATCCTTGAAAAAGGCTTCTACTTCATCCATTTGGCTGGCACGGCACAAGACTTTTACATTCGGTCCAGCATCTATCGTATAGTAAGCCAAAATACCAGTCGCTCGTAAATCTTGAACAGCTTGAATGGCTTTAATGGTTTCAGGTTCGAAATAAGTAAATGATGGATCAGCAGCCATTGTTGTTGCATGCATACGCATAGCGTTAGATTCTGCAATTTCACCCATCAATTGAAAATCTTGTTTGGCGATTGCAGCTTTGATTCGTTCCAGATCAATCATGTTTTGCTTTACCCATTCCGGGTAAAAAGGCGAAGTATTCAAAGTATGGGCCATACCTTCACGAGAAGATACGCGTTTTTCAGCGGTATTAATCGCCATAATGACCATACCAATATCCCAATTTGCTTCATCCATTCTAACTGCCATAGAGTTTTCATTGCGAGTTCCTTTTTGCCATTCTACAAAGCCACCAAAAATTGACCGCGTTGCTGAACCAGAACCACGTCTAGCGTAGGTAGATAATACTTGGTCAGATATTTGTCCTTCTAAATTTAAAGCTGATCTTGTAGCGGCGGCTAAGGCAGAGAATGCTGATGAAGAAGAAGCCAATCCAGCTGCAGTTGGTACATGGTTAACACTTTCTACTTTTGCCTTTAAATCAACCGCTGCTTCAGCTCTGAAAAGATCTAAAAACTGGCTAATTTTTGCCGTCTCAACTTCATTGCGTAACTGACCATTTAAATAAAAAACATCCTTATCAAAATCACTTGAAAAAGTTACGCGCGTGTCTGTATACAAGGCGTCTAAAGTGAGTGATAAACTAGATGTAGTGGGGATAAAAAGGTCTTTATTTGCCTTACCCCAATATTTTATTAATGCAATATTGGTGTGTGCGCGGTAAGCGCCTTGAAAAACTGACATCTTGATTCTCCCTCAAAAAAATTCTTTCCTTTATTATAACCGATTTTTATATATTTCGCCCACTATTCGCCAGCTTCACTTTTAAAAGGGACCACCCAGCTTGCTACTGCCAAGTTATTTTCCTTTAATGATTCTGCCAAAAGGATAGCCTTGTCCTTGCTATCACATAATGCAAAATAGCAACCGCCACGGCCACCACCAGTCAGTTTGGCTGCGCCAGCGCCATTCGCTTCTGCAAAAGTCACGCCCGCTTCAAGTTCAGGACTGGATACTTGTAAAGCCCGCAAGTGCTGGTGGGCATCCTTAAACGTGCGACAAATAGCCGTAAACCACTGGTCATTGGCCATTTTGGCAGAATCTAATTCAACTAAATCAATGAAGCGCGTAGCGGCTTCACCAAGCTGACGCAAGTTATGTTCAACAGCTTGTCGGCGGGTAATAAAAGCTGAATTCAAACCAGCTGCCACGTCAGATACCGCATTTTTAGTGTTACCGTGAATACCAGTATCCGCAACCACCAACCAATAAGGGGTGTCGAAATGAACAATCGTCATTGGTTGATTTTTTTGATAAATCAAAGGGACACCAAGACCGGCTACGCGTGCATCCAAACCAGAAGGATTGCCGTGACTAATTTTTTCAGATAAGTCTACGTATTTTAATAGTTGGTCTTCTGTAAGCGGGAGGCCATAGTAATTGTAGAAAGCACGGACCAAAGCCGTTGCCATAGCTGCTGAAGAACCCATACCACGCTCAGCGGGTATAGATGAGTGGATATTGATCAGCCAGTGACTCTGGTTTTGGGTCATTAAATTCGCCCGTAATTGGTCATAAACAGCTAGCAAGTTCTGTAAATCAGATGGTGCTTGGTGGAGTGGTCCTTCATATAAGTCACTCACCAAATAAGCATTGGTTTGAATCTGTTCAATGGTGACTGTCATTTCTACCGCATGAAAGGGTAGGGCTACAGATGGATACCCATGAACCACGGCATGTTCACCCATAATAATGATTTTCCCGTTGGCTTTACCAGTCGCTTTTTTCATACTTTCACTCCTATTCTTTTCTATTATATACAATATTTACAGAGGCCAACACCTTTGAAAACGAATTAAGTATAAATTTAGTAAATTATTAAATGTTGCCAGATTAGAATCCGAACAATGTTTTAATTAACGTCGATAAAATCCTAGTAATCACAAATGTTAAATGCTAGAATAAAGATGAAATTCGAAAAAGGAAGTGAAAACATGAGTGTCCAACAATCAATGCAAGATATTGAAAAAATCATTGTACTTGATTACGGTAGTCAATATAATCAATTGATTACACGTCGTATTCGTGAGTTTGGCGTTTATTCAGAACTATTATCACATAAACTAACAGCTGACGAAATCATGGCGAAAGGTAATGTTAAAGGAATTATCCTATCGGGTGGTCCAATGTCAGTGTATGCAGATGGTGCTTTTTCAATTGATGAAGCAGTATTTGATTTAGGAATTCCAGTTTTAGGGATTTGCTATGGTATGCAATTAATGACATTTAAAAATGGTGGGGTAGTCGCTCGCTCCGATAAACGTGAATATGGTCAACAATCATTATTTATTGATAAAGCAGATTCAGCCATTTTTAAGGGGTTAGAAGCAGAAGAATTAGTGTTAATGAGCCATTCTGACCGTATTGAAGAAATTCCTGAAGGTTTTGAAGTCACTGCACGCGGTGAACATAGTCCAGTAGCAGCCTTTGAAAACACAGAAAAACAATTCTATGGTTTCCAATTCCATCCAGAAGTACGGGCATCAGTTCACGGTAACGACATGTTACGTAACTTCGTCTTCGACATTTGTGGCGCACAAGGGTCATGGACGATGGAGAAATTCATCGATATTAAAATCCAAGAAATCCGCGAATTAGTCGGCGAAGGTAAAGTATTACTTGGCCTTTCTGGTGGAGTAGACTCATCAGTTGTAGGTGTATTATTACAAAAAGCTATCGGTGACCAATTAACTTGTATCTTCGTAGACCACGGTTTATTACGTAAAAACGAAGCAGAAGAGGTAATGGAAACACTAGGTGGTAAATTTGGTTTAAACATCATCAAAGTAGATGCTGAAGACCGCTTCCTAAGCAAATTAGCAGGCGTATCTGACCCAGAACGTAAACGTAAAATTATCGGTAACGAATTTGTTTACGTATTTGACGACGAAGCGCAAAAAATTAAAGACGTTGATTATTTAGCGCAAGGTACTTTATACACAGACGTTATTGAGTCAGGTACAGATACAGCGCAAACCATCAAGTCTCACCATAACGTTGGTGGCTTACCAGAAGACATGACTTTCTCATTGATCGAACCTTTAAATACCTTATTTAAAGATGAAGTACGTGCAGTAGGAACAGAACTAGGTATGCCAGATAAAATCGTTTGGCGCCAACCGTTCCCAGGGCCAGGTTTAGCTATCCGTATTATCGGTGAAGTAACCCCTGAAAAACTAGAAGTCGTTCGCGAATCTGACTTCATCTTACGTGATGAAATTAGAAAACAAGGTCTAGAAGGCGACATCTGGCAATACTTTACAGTCCTACCTGGTTTCAAATCAGTAGGGGTAATGGGTGACGAGCGTACTTACGAATACACAATTGGTATACGTGCCGTAACCTCAATCGACGGTATGACATCTGAATGGGCACGCATCCCTTACGACGTATTAGATATCATTTCTAAACGTATCGTAAACGAATGTGCACACATCAACCGCGTAGTCTTAGACATTACGAGCAAGCCACCTGCAACAATCGAGTGGGAATAAAAACAAAAGACCTTACAAGCATTGGTTTAACAGTGTTTGTAGGGTCTTATTTTCCACCCTGATACCATTTTGATACCATTTAGTAATTCGGCTACTTCTTGGTGAGCAGAGCTCCAAAGGTGTGAGTATGTGTTTAAAGTAGTTTGAATATCTTTATGACCTAAGCGTTGCTGAATGACCTTAAAGCTAACGCCTTGTTTAATTTATAAACTAGCGTGGCTATGTCTTAAATCATGGACTCGTATTCTTGGTAAGTCGGTGTGTTTAGAAATCATTTGAAGCTGCTTAGCCAATGAGTACTTTTTAACTTGAGGGAAAATTCTTTCATGAAGTTGGTAATCATATAGCATATTTAAATATTCATCTAGCATATCGAATAAGAAATCTGGTATCGTAATATCTCTTATTGATGTATCTGTTTTAGGGCGACTAACTATATCTTTTCCATGTATTCTTTGATAAGACTTATTTATTGTTAGTATACGATTCGTGTAATCAAAGTCATTTGCAGTCAATGCTAATAACTCACCAATTCTTATACCTGTGAAAAATAATAAGTGAAAAGCCATGGCAAACTAGCAAACCATGGGATGATACCAATACAGCCACGCAATACACTAAGTTGATAAATGATATTTGTCACGACAGAGGTATCCCATTCTTAGACTTATATCACTCTAGCGGACTAAGACCTTAGGAATCTACCTATCGCCCACTCATGTATAGCCGAGATGATGGGAATGGTACCCATCCAGACGAAAAAGGTCATAAGTTATCTTATCCGCAAATTAGAGAGTTTATTAAAACGTTGAATTAAGCACTCAATTTTTTGGGTTCTTCTACCACTCTTAAATATGCTATATTATGAGTATTAAAGATTGGGGAGTGGGTTTTTTTATGACAGATGAGCAGTTTCGACAATTAATATCTACTATTGAGCAGTCTAATCAGACGCATTGGTGGGAATATATTATAGATGCCTTAATCGCTGCCCTAGTAGCTGTCGTAGTAACTTATTCTATGGAGGGTATTCGAAGTTTCATTGAATCGAGGTTAGTATACAATAATTTACTTGTAATAAAATATAATATCGCACAATTAACTAAAAAACTGAAAGATCTGGGCAATCTGGACTCTGAGCAGAAACGATTGAGAAGCCCTCAAATGTTAAATTATATGGATAGTATAATTGAACAGATAAACTCAGCAAAATCTATATTAGTAGACTTTAAAGTTGAATCAGATACTCTTCAACGAAGTTTAGATACAATAATATACGAAACTGAAAATCAGAGAAGGATGATAATCCAAGCAATCAATTATCCCGATGTGCCTTTATTTGAAAATATAGAATGGCCATACACTGAATATGAAATCTTTTTATTACAATTCAAAGGATTTAGTAAAAATTTAAATATAGTATATCTACTATTTGATTGGACTAAATTTAATTTCAAAAAAATATTTAATAGTATCTTACCGAAAAAGTAAGGTACTTTTTTGTTGCTTAAATTTAGAAAGGAGTGTGAGAAATGAATAAAAACAACGGCTGGGAGGTACTTTAATTATTATTTCAGACGCCCAAACAATATGCTATATTATAGTAAAAGTTTGGGAGTGGTTAGATGTGGGAGAAGTTGGATTGGTTAACAATAACTGGGGAATCACTTAGTGGTCTCGTAAGTGGTGTAATTAGTGGGCTCTTAATTTTAGGTGTCACTTATATTATTAATATTTTTGATAACAAAAGAAAGAAACAAGCGGAAAAAGAATTTTTGTTAATTAAAGAAGAAATTAACAGTCTAGGGGAGCTCAGTAAAGTTGTCGATGAGAATATGACGACATTTAAAAGTTTAAAAATAGATCAAGACGGTGAAACCACAATGTTGATTTTTAATAAGATAGACAAACAACAAAGTTTGACAGCTGACTTAGTATATACAGGAGTTTTTAATGAAGCTAACATCCAAAAATTGCACGAAAAATACGAACCAATACAAAAAATATTAACCAAATTTGTTGAAGAAATGTCTATTAGTAAGGAAGAAGTAAAAATCACATTTAACCCAGATTTATTAGACGAAGTAATAAAAATGATGAATGATTTCAAGAGAGAAATAATTGTAATGAGAAAAACTGTATATTTAGAACTTTAAAACACTCTACTATGAGTGTTTTTTTATTTTGAAAGGAGGGTGCAAATGAATTGGCAACATGTGTTTGAACGCATAGCAGTTAATGCAAGCTATATCTCCACGATTTTTACGGCGATTAAAATATTTTGTTTTAAACCCGTTGGAAAGACGGCTCAAAAAAGTAGATGATGAAAAAATTGCAGAACAGAACGCATTTTAAGAGCGCATTTTACAAAAGACTTCAGAAAATCAAAAACCGCTGATTGAAACACTTGATAGCTTAAAACAGCTTATCGAGGATACACGACGTGAAAGTGATAATCTACATAAGATTGCTGATTTAAACGTTAAGGCAAAAGGTATTTTATGTTAAGAGAGTAGTCGATTGACTGCTCTTTTTGAATTTCACTCTCAAAATTATGCTATAATTTCTTCTAAATGAGGAGGTATTTTATGATCAATTACGAAGGGAATAGAACAGTATTTTTTATTATGCGATACAATGATAGTTGCCAACAAGTGATGGAATTTGATTTTCAAAATGGTGAGGTTCATTGGCATGAAGATAGAAAACTCGCTACAGAATTCGAGAATCAGAAGATTGCTAATAAATTAGTGGAAATACAGAAAGAGTTAGTTGAATATATGAAAATCGATTTTCATTTTTGGGTGTTAAGACATGATGAAAATTCGAGGGTTGTTGATAGTTCGGGGCTAATTATGGGTAGTGATTAATATAAACGAATTTTCATGGAATACTAATTTAAAACTAAACTCAAATTTAATTTATATTATAGTAAAAGTTTGGGGGAGTTATATATTGAAACAATGGCTTATAGAAAATTGGTTTAATTTTCTCACGATCTTAATTGCGACATTATCGGCGCTAGCATCAGGCATATCTGCTTGGTATTCTTTGAAAGCAAATAATATTAGTAAGGATGCAAACAAAAAGGCAGAAAAAGCAAACGCACTGAGTGAAGATGCTAACAGGCTAAGTTTAGAAGCTAATACGATTGCAAAACGTTCTGAGTATAGTGCTTTTTACTACTCTATAAACGAAATACAAAAAGGTATATCAGATATTGATTTAAGTTTTAATAGTGATAATTTATCAGAAGCTATAGAACGAAACGGAGTATTAATTGATGAATTAGAAAAAATAATTCAAACAAAATCTAGTATTAAAATTCCGGATAACCACCATGAGCTATTTAATGAAACTCTCAGCACATTACAATCTATACAAACAGAATTCTTAAAAATTAATTCTAACGTAGCACCACGAATGATTTTACATAGATATGATGGCAATCACTTCTATGAAGATGTAGAGTCGATTAAGTATGAAATATCGAAAAGAATTTCATACTTAATGACCACTTACATAAATATTAAAGATAAATAAACTTACGAGACCACCACTAACCTGGTGGTTTTTTTTGTTGTACAAATTTTAAAAAGATGTGGAAGATAGAAATGTTATTTAGAGTGATTGAACTCGAAACATTATTGATCGAATACAGAAACGTAGGCAGCACTCTAGTTTATTGGGTGTTTTTATTTTTGGTTTTATTGGATTTAGTGACAGGAATTGCCAAAGGATTTATTAATAAGGAGGCAAATAGTACTAAAGGATTGCTTGGAGTTATCAAGCACCTACTAGTAGTTTTATTAGTGTTATGCGTAACGCCATTTTTAAAATGTTTATAACTTGAACCAGTGGCACAATCATTTATCTTATTTTTCATAGCACAGTATGGAATTTCAGTTGTAGAAAATTGGGGTCAATTGGGATTACCATTACCTGATATGATCTCTAAGTATTTTGACAAATTGAATCGTGAAACAAATGAAATTGACCTAACCAAAGTAAAAATTGTAGTAGATGAGAAGAAGGAGGATAAATAATGGCAGAAGAAGTTAAAACCGTTGAAGATTTAATGAAAGACATTGAAATGCAAGGAGACGGTATTGTTAAAGATGGTAAAGGTACTGACCAAGAAAATAAAGGGGAGGACAAATAATGGATTTAACAATAAAAAAAGACCTAGCGCCAACAGTAGCTGGAACGAACGGTTTTGGGAATAAAAACCAAAAACGTAAAGTAACCGTCCATTTAACGGGGAATCGTGAAAAAGGTGCGAATGCTAAAATGCATGCGAAGCTGCAAAAAACTATCTACCCGGCGAGCTGGCACATTCAAACGGATGGTAAAGAATCCATTCAATCATTTGAATACTCCTGGCAATGTTATCATGCCGGTGACGGTACAGGAGATGGTAATAAACATTCAATTGGTATCGAGGGATGCATCAACGTTGATGGTGACTATGTTAAGATGATTCACAACTTAGCGGAGACAGGTGCTATTGTTGTTCGAGACAATAGTTTAGATCCAGTTAAAGACGTTGTACGTCATTATGACTGGTCAGGTAAACACTGTCCGTTCTGTCTCTTATCGAAAGCATCGCTGAAGACGTTCAGGTTTTCTTTACTCATGCGTATGCTTCTTGGGAGAAAGGAACGAACGAAAGGCATAACCGCATGCTCCGAGAATTTATCCCAAAGGGAGTCACTCTGCGTCCATTGTCCTATTCGCATTTACTGGAAGTAACCAATACGATCAACCACAGACCAAGAAAAATAATGGGCTATACAACACCTGTAGAACGCCTTCAGGAAGAACTGGCCGATTTACAAGCAGCTTAAGGTGTTTTGTTGGTTCTATAGGATAAGAGAATAGATTAGCTGAGTCAAGAGCCACTTTGCTCCTTCTCTTGACTCAGCTAACCTATCCTCTTGGGTCAGAACCACCAACAACTCACCTGAAAAATGGTAAGGGATGAAACACTCCCTGCTGTCAATGGCTTCAAAGCATTGGTAATACTGGATTATTGAGTAATTCGCTGTCTATAAAGGTTTTTAAAATTTTTTATGCATTTGATATTGCAATTAAGCGAATGAAAGTAAGCACAAAATAATTGACAACCATCCATCATTCTTGTATATTTATTAAAAATATATGAAACTTTGATGAGATAAGTAACTGGGAAAGAAACCACAGAGAGTCTGCGAATGGTGAAAGCAGATGTTTCGGAATCAGCGAAGATGGTCTTTGAGTTATCACGTGTGAGGGAAACTTAGCAAGTGACGGGTACGCCTGATAGCGCGTGAAGGGATGACAGTCCCTTGCTGAGATAATCTTTATGATTATGAACAAAGGTGGTAACGCGAGCATTCGCCCTTTCAATAGGGGGAGTGCTTTTTTTATATATTTTAATACATTTTTGGAGGTAAAAATATGGCGCAATCATTTGTAAGGGAAATGACATCAAAGCATCTAGTTATGCTTTCATTGGGTGGGGTAATCGGAACTGGAATCTTCTTGAGTTCGGGGTATCTCATTCAAACGGCGGGTTCGATCGGAACAATCATTGCGTATCTGATCGGAGCATTTTTGGTGACGCTGGTCATGATGTGCTTGGGCGAATTGTCGGTCCACGAGCCTAGTACGAGTTCGTTCCACAACTACGCTTCAAAATACATCCATCCCGGAGCAGGTTTCGTGGTGGCGTGGCTTTATTGGCTGACGTGGACAGTGGCATTGGGTTCGCAGTTCATCACCTTGGCGATTTTATCACAACGCTGGTTCCCCGGCATTCCCACTTGGCTTTGGTGCATCTTTTTTATCGGCATTATTATACTTTCAAACATTATTGATGTGCGTTGGTTTTCCGTCAGCGAATTTTGGATGTCGCTGATCAAAGTGCTCGCACTGGCAATTTTCCTTATCCTGGGTCTGGGTGGCATATTCGGATTTATACCGATCCAGGGAAATGAATCAGCACCACTTTTCAGCCATCTGACGGAAAACGGTTGGTTCCCGAAAGGCGCAGGCTCTGTTTTCTTGGCGATACTGTCTGCTAACTTCACTTTTTCCGGTGCGGAATTGATCGGCGTAGCCGCTGGTGAAACGTCGGATCCTAAGAAAAATATCCCGAAAGCAATCTTGCAGACAATCGTCATTTTGGTGGTCCTTTTCATCGGGACGATTGTTGTGATCGGTGCGCTGCTTCCGGATTCTGCGGCTAATTTGGATGAAAGTCCGGTGACCGTCATCCTGAATTTGATGGGTATCCCATACGCAGCAGACATCATGAACCTCGTCCTGATCACTGTAGTCCTTTCCGGCGCAAACTCTGGGGTCTACGCAGCATCAAGAATGCTGTGGTCATTGGCCAATGCAGGAACATTGCCGAAACGTTTCGCCAAATTATCCAAACGCGGGTTGCCGATTTACGGGTTGTTGCTGACCATTTTGGGTGAGCTTCTCTCCCTGTTTTCCAGCATCTATTCCGCGGACACCGTTTACCTGGCTTTGGTATCCATCTCCGCATTCGCGGTCGTGGCGGTTTGGTTGAGCATCGCTTGGGCACAACTGAATTTCCGCAAATACTATCTGAAATCGGGCCATAAACTGGATGAACTGGCTTACCAAACACCATTCTATCCAATCGTTCCGTGGCTCGTCATTATCCTTTGCTCCGTTTCGATCATCGGCATCGCGTTTGATCCGAACCAGCGGATTGCCTTGATCATCGGCATCCCATTCACGATCTTGTGCTTCTTTTATTACCAGTTATTCTTCAGCAAAAAGGCTTCTGTAGCAATCGAAAATCAAGAAGTGGGTGAGCTTTCCGATGAATTTTAAAGAGTGGCAAAAGAATCAAAAAGTGATCCTCATCGATGGTTCGATGTCCTTAGGTCTGGAGGAGCAAGGCTTGGACCTGAATGATGAGTTATGGACCGCGAAAGCATTAGTGAACGAACCGGATAAAATTGAAAAAGTCCATCAGAACTATTACGATGCCGGGGCAAACATTGCCATCACAGCGAGCTATCAAGCGACGGTTGCCGGGTTCGAGCGTTTGGGCCATACAACCGAAGAAAGCCGGGCTCTGATCAAAAGAACGGTAGAACTAGCGAAACAGGCCCAAACGAAAAGCCAAGGCCTGCAAGAAAAATGGGTGGCGGCTTCGGTCGGACCATACGGAGCCTATTTGGCGGACGGCTCTGAATATCGGGGCAATTACGGTCTGTCGCAAACCGAATTGGTCGATTTCCATCGCGAAAGGTTAGAGTTGCTGCTGGAATCCGGGGCTGATCTGCTGGCCATCGAAACCATTCCGGATCTAACGGAAATCCAGGCTGTGATTGAGTTGCTAGCCCAACATCCCAAGACGACAGCTTGGCTGACGGTGACTTTGAAGGACGATCACCATTTATGCGATGGGACCGATCTGCGTGTATTCCAGCTATTGGCAGAGTCGTCCGAGCAAATCATTGCCTACGGCGTCAATTGCGTGCAGCCGGATTTAGTTTTGCCGGCCTTGGAATATCTGAAGGAGATTGCGACAAAGCCATTAGTTGCTTATCCAAACTCGGGAGCGACCTACGATGCCACTACAAAAGTATGGATGCACAGTCATGCGGTTGATGAAGTATTCTCAAACGAAGCATTGAAATGGCATGAGTCAGGATGCAAATGGATCGGCGGCTGTTGTTGCACATCAGCCAAAGAAATCAGTTTGTTGAAGGAAACCTTTTCCGCAATTCTTTAGTTGGAATAAACATAATAAAATAAACCCATCATTCTTTATGCAAAATAGAGTATGATGGGTTTTGTGTCTTTTAATAGTGGGGTGGTCATACCCCGAGTATTTCTTTCAAGCCTTGTTTTATGACTTTCGTACTGCTTTCATTTATGGTTTGTTGTATACAAATCAAGTAAGGTGGTGAGTACTGTGAGGAAAATCAAAACAAAGCTTTGAAATGGAACGGCAGCTGTTGCTACACGTCCTCAAAAGAACTCAAGCCGACTGTCAGAAATCGATTTCAATATAGGAGATTAAAGTTTTATAAACAGTAGGGTAAGAGCATATTCACATGTAGTTAAACAAATATTTTAGCTGGTATTTTCTATGGATTAGCTTATTAGAGCGACAAAAAAAGTAACAGCAATTAATCTGTTACTTTATAATAAAATATTATTCATTTGCTTCGATGCTTTCATCAAGTAATGCGAATTCTAGCGCATTTTTATCTAGTATTTCAATAATATTTGGACGTGGTTGCGAAATAAGCTGGTCCTTAGTTAATTTAGATAAGCAACGACTAAAAGTTTCTGGGGACATTCCAAGATACGAAGCTGTAGCTTTCTTGGTGGTTGCTAATTTTACTTTTAAAGAATCTTGTTTTTCGCTCATATGCAATAAGTATTGAATCAATCGCGTTTTCGTCGAGCTTGTAGTTATGCCAGTCGTTTGCTGTTCGGCATCATCAAGACGGCGGGCCATTTCACCTAAAAGTTCGATAGCTATTTGTGGATGAGCTAATAAAACTTGTTCAAAATCGTCCTTTTTAATGGCACATAGCTTGCTAGGCTGAGTTGCTTCAATATAATAGTCATAGTGACGTTCCTCAAATAATGACATTTCCCCTACAAAATCACCTTGTTGTAGTATACGAATCAATTGTTCCTTTCCTGATGCAGCTAGGCGATAAACTTTTAACTGGCCTTCTTGTATTAGGTAGAGTGATTGCAACTTTTCGCCTGCAGCGTACACTAATTTTCCTGCCGAAACATTTTTTTCAGTAATGTAGTTTTGGATTGATTGGATATCTTCAACGATTAATCCCTGAAATAAGGGCATTGTACTGACACAATGATGATATTTTGTAAAATCAATTGTCTTTTTCATATCCACCGATCCTTTCTTAATATATTATAGCACAATAAAACGTCCACTAGTTTTGAATTGCTAGTGAACGTTTATTGAGAGTTGTGTGCAATTTAAGCTTATTTTTCTTTGCTAGCGTCGTAATTTACTGCGCGAACAGTTACTTCAATTGAATCGCTAACTGCTTTAGAGTAAGGGCAAACCTTATGTGCTTCGTCCGCTAATTTTTGAACTTCTAAAGTGTCAAGGTCACGAATAGCAACAGTAATTTCTACAGCTAATTGGAAGTCTGCAGCATCAGGTTTCTTGTATAGGCGCACAATATTTGTAACTTGTGAATCTTCACGCACTTTGTGTTGACCTTTAACAATTTCTAAAGCACCGTGAAAACAAGCGCTATAACCTAAGGCAAACAATTGCTCAGGGTTTTGGCCAGCTCCAGAACCACCCATTTCTTTAGGGGTAGTAATTTTTACTTCATAAGAGCCATCTTCTAAATAGCTAAAACCATCACGACCACCTGTATTTGTAGCTTCTGTTTCATAAATTTTTTGATAATCAGACATATTGAACACTCCTTTTCTTTTGATAACTTTAGTATAGATTCTAGTAAGCGTTTCTACCTTGACCTAGGTCAAGGATGCCAAATATATTTAAATATGAAAAATCTTAAAATTTAATAGCCGATGATAAATTTAGTGTTATTGCAAACTTTTTGATAAGATGAATATTAAAAGTAGTACATATTTTGGAAGAAATTTCTGATGTTATTAGAAAGATTAGAAAGTAAAGAAGGTTTTACCAATTCCGAACGACAGATTGCAGATTATATTTAAAAAATCCTACAAAAATTTAAAATTTGACTGCAACTGAATTGGGTAGTAATTCTTATACGAGTAAGGCAACCGTTTTACGATTATGTCAAAAACTAGACTTGTCGGGATATAGCGATTTGCGTATGACATTGATAAAGGAAATCACGGGAAAAGATCGATTAGACCAACGTAAAAATGGGATTTATATCATAAGAATTGGTGGTCGCAAATCAGTAACGCTTAAAGAAATGTGTCATGAATATATTGTGATTGATGATAAGAATCATGTTTTCAATATTGAGTCGATTGGTATTTATACTGCGATAATTTTTGTTTTAGATGTTATGTACTTGGATTTAATGTCTAAAAATTATGAAGAAAACTTAACATCATCAATTGAGGTATATAAGTACCATTAGTAAGATTATAAATATTCATTTTAATAAGTTTAAGAAAGGTATGACTGTGTGTTATGCCTTTTTTGATATCCATAGTTTCAAAATTGAAGCCTAAGTTTTACTAAAATTTGAACCTTTAGTCCAATATCATGGGTAAATCCCAAATCACTTTGAATAATAAAATTGAGGTCTTAAAACAGATAGCCTATGGATACGAAAGCTCTAAAATTTTAGAACTAGAATATTATTCACGAACAAGCTATATCTAATTGAAATACCGGTAGTACAAGCAGCCCAAGGGCTGCTCCAAAAGCATATTATAAAGATAAAAACGAATAATGGAAAAGAGTATATAAAAAACCAGGCAATCTAATGATTACCTGGTAGACATTACTCATCAGTCCTATTTGACGAAGAGCCAAAATTTAGTCTAACTTTTTGGGTCCCCTATACTGTCTAGGGATTTTTGTGTCTTAAAATTCTTTATAATAAATCAAGTCTATTTGTTCGTCGTCTGCCATGAAGAAGGAATGTTGACTAATATGGCGAAAGCCCATTTTGCTGTAAAAATTAAGTGCGCGTTGATTATGTTCCCATACGCCCAACCAAATACCAGCCACACCTAGACTACGTGCAACTTCTTCAGCAGCTTGAATTAATTTTGTGCCATATCCATGGCGTAGAAAAGCTGTTCGCACATAAATCCTTTCGACTTCAAGGAGATTGTCGCCCACATATTCTGACTGTGCTTCGCCCACATTCAATTTAAGATAACCCATAGTTTCATTATTCTCCTTCAAAAAGAAGAATTGGCTGTTAGTTTCTGCTAATTCAGCCGTGAGTTTCTCTCGGTTATAGGCATCCTCCAAGTAAATCCGCATATTTTCATCCGAATTAAATTCCCCAAAAGTGTCCGTATAAGTTTCGATTGAGACAGCTCTTAACTCATCTACATCGGCTAGGGTGCATTGCTGTAATCGTGCCATAGATGACCATCCTCCTACATCATTAATTTCTTATATAGTAACCTAAATACGCTTAAAAATTAAAGTATAAACAAATAAGAATGACTTTAGCATAAACAATAAGCTATTTGACAGTTTAAGAATACCCATTTATGGCGTGAAATTGTAAAGATATATATACAATCTTTACACAAAATATATTTATCAAAGTTGGTATAGCGGTATATTTGCCTTTATTTAGTTGATGATAAAGGGCTTTTTATCGTTTTTTATTTGATATATAAAATCAATTAAGTGTAAAGGAATCGAATTAAAGACTTTACTGATTATTTTCAAAACTAATACTTAAAATTGATTGGAAGTTAATATTGGTAGTTTAAGATAAATAGCGGAGTTAAAAATTTGAGATCAATTTTCGGGAGGAAATAAGGACAATGAAATTTAACAAGAATATTATGCGCTTTGGTGTGGGGTTATTATCAGCTGCATTATTAGCTGCATGTGGAAATGCTAGTGCAGGTTCTGAATCATCTAACGCATCTACTGGTGCTGCAGAGGGCGAAACTGAATTAGTATTCTGGCATGGTATGGGTGGGTCTACTGGTGAAGCACTACAAAAAATCGTTGACCAATATAACGAGTCGCAAGATGAAGTTTTCGTCAATGCGCAATATCAAGGAACTTATGATGAAACATTAACAAAATTACGTTCATCTGCCTCTGGTTCTGATGTTGGTGCCGACTTAGTTCAAGTATTTGAACAAGGGATGACATTCATGATCGACTCAGGTTTAACAGTACCTGTTCAAGATTACGTTGATGAATCTGGATTTGAATTAGGCGACTTAGAAGAAAACTTGTTAGCTTATTATACGAAAGATGATACTTTATACTCCATGCCATTCAACTCATCTACACCGTTAATGTACTACAATGCGGACCTATTTGAGCAAGCTGGTATCGAAGAAGTACCAACTACATTTGAAGAAATTATTGAAATTTCACCACAATTAACTGAAGCAGGCGTTGAAATGCCAATGTCATTAACTATCTATGGTTGGTACATTGAGCAATTTATCAATAAAACTGAAGAAGATATGTATAACAATGGCAACGGTCGAGATGGTGCACCTACAGAAGTAACTTTTGACCAGAATGGTACCATGTTACGAGCTTTAGAAACTTGGAAAAAAGCACAAGATGAAGGGGTAGCACCTAATGTTGGTCGTACAGGTGGTCAAGCTGAGTTTGTTTCTGGACAATCTGCTATCACTTTAGCTTCAACAGCAACATTACGCCAAATCCTAACTGAAGTTGATGGCCGCTTTCAAGTGGGCACTGCTTATTTCCCAGCGTTATCTTCTGAAGATGAGGGTGGTGTATCAATTGGTGGTGCATCTCTATGGATGATTGATTCAGAAGACGATGCTAAAAAAGACGCTACCTGGGACTTCATGCAATACTTAGTAACACCAGAAGTTCAAGCACAATGGAATGCTGATACTGGATACTTCCCAGTTAACAAAAATGCACAGGAAGAACAAGTATTTAAGGATAACTTAGCAGAGTTTCCACAATTCCAAACTGCCATTGACCAATTACATGATGCTACACCAGAAGATCAAGGTGCCTTATCAGGTGTAAACCAAGAAGCGCGTATGTACTTTGAAGCTGAGTTAGAGCGTCTGTTAAACGATGAGATCACTGCTGAAGAGGCTGTCCAAAATATGGCTGATCAAACAAATGCAGCGCTAGAAAACTACAATGCAACAAATCAATAAAACTCGGTCTGTAAACAAGGTAAGACAAAGTTCATCTAATTAAGCATTTTTCTGGCAATGTTCATAAATGCTGATATTTTTGACACCTTATCAGTACTTAGTGATTTATGGATACCAATATGTCAGAAGGCATCCAACATAATAACTATTGTTAGTTATGCAGTCAGGCTGGGATACTTTTTTCCCAGCCTCGTTTATTTTGAAAGGAGCACTATCTTGGAACGTACTGACGAAATTATAATCATTAAATCAAAGAAAACTTTGAGGGAAAGAATCCAACCCTATATATATTTATTACCAGCTTTACTTGTTTTAACCGTCTTTATGTTTTGGCCGTTTATTCAAACTATTTTTCGTTCTCTATATCTAACGGATTCTTTTGGGCAAATGTCGCTTTTCTTAGGGATCAGGAACTATACGGAATTATTTGCAAGTAAATCATTTTGGCAGTCTATGCTGGTATCATTTCAATTCGTGTTAATCGTTGTATTATTTGGCGTGACAGTTGGCTTAATAGCAGCAATCTTGTGTCAAAGGTCATTCCCAGGGATTAGATTCTTCTCTACGTCCTATGCAATGCCTATGGCTATTGCATCAGCGGGTATGGCAATGATTTTTCAAGTGATGTTGAATCCAACTGTTGGCATTATCAATAAAATGTTAGGTATCAATCAAAACTTATTAACCCATCCTACCTGCTCATTAGTGGTTGAAGGGGTTCTAACAGGTTGGTTGAATTCTGGTATGAACTTTTTATATTTCTCTTCAGGATTGGCAAGTATCGATGATTCATTATATGAGAGTGCTTCTATAGATGGTGCGAATAGTTTTCAAAAATTTTTAAATATCACGATTCCTTCGTTAGGACCAACATTCTTTTTTGTCATCGTGACGAATGTGATTAATGCTTTTCAAGGTTTCGGTCAAATCAATATTTTAACTAAGGGTGGACCGGGAGAAGCAACAAACGTAATTGTTTACGATATCTATAAAAATGCCTTTATGAATTATCGTTACGGATTTGCATCTGCAGAATCTGTTGTGTTATTCGTTATTATCATGTTATTAACGATTATTATGTTCATCATTCGCGGAAGGAGTAATAAATAATGGCAACTAACCAAGTAAAACCAATTGTCGCCACTCATCGGAATAAACAAGATCAAAAATATTTGTTACAACAACGACTTCAGCGAGCGGGTATTATTGGTTTAAATATTTTCATGTGGCTTTTTATGATGTTCCCTTTAATTTACGCAGTATTAATGGCTTTGAAACCGTCAGCAGAACTATA
>JAEZWY010000016.1 GCA_023442905.1 Bacillota bacterium
TCGGGAATTTCACCCTGCCCTGAAGATTGCTTCAAATTTATTTAATTACAATTCTTATTATAGCAAGTATCTTACTTTTTTCAAGTACATTGCTTATTTTTTCTTGGCGATAGTTAATAGTTCTTCAATCTCATGTTTCAATAAAGTTCTACTATCTCCTGGTTTTAAGCCTTTAAGATCTAAAAATCCGTAGCGTTCGCGTTTTAATTTAGTAACGGGGTGACCCACTGCCTCAAGCATTTTACGGACTTGGCGATTACGTCCTTCGTGGATAATCATCTCAATAATCGTTGTCTTTTTATCCTTATCAACAGAAAGGATTTTAGCTTGTGCTGGTGCTGTTTTAACGCCATCAATTTCAACACCACGCTCTAATTGCTTACGCTCGTCGCCAGTAATAATACCCTCAACTTTAGCTACATAGACCTTGTTAATCTCGTAACGTGGGTGCATTAAGGTATTCGCAAATTCACCATCATTGGTTAATAGCAGTAAACCGGATGTATTGTAGTCCAATCGTCCTACCGGATAAATACGTTGCTCGATACCTGGGAAAAAGTCCGTCACAACTTTACGCCCTTTATCATCTTTCACAGCAGAAATCACGCCAGTTGGTTTGTAGAATACATAGTAAACCGGTTCTTCTTTATAAATAGGTACCTCGTCTACTTCGATACGGTCTGAATTTGACACTTTTAATCCTAATTCTCTAACAACTAGTCCATTGACTTTTACGCGTCCTGCCGTAATTAATTTCTCTGATTCTCGTCTAGAGGCAACCCCTGCGTGTGCCATCACTTTTTGTAATCTTTCCATTATTTAATAACTCCTATTGGTGACCTATTCTGTTGGTTCTTCTATTGTTATTTGGTTGAATTCCTTTTGCATAGGTTCACCATGCTCATCAATTTTAAAAAGGGTTTCTTCATCTACAGACCCATCTAATACTAAATTATGGATATCTGGCAAGTCATCTAAAGACTCTAATCCAAAATATTGGTAAAAGTAGGATGTCACCCCGTATATAATTGGTCGTCCCGGTGAATCTTGTCGGCCAGTTTCCATAATTAAATCTCGCTCTAACAATTTATGGATCATATTTGACGATTGAACGCCCCGGATATCATCAATTGTCATCCTTGTCACCGGTTGTTGGTAAGCAATAATCGCTAGCGTTTCTAAGGCGGCTTGCGATAGTTTTGTAGCAAAAGGAGACACAGCGTAATTCTTCACTACATCACCATATGCCGCTTTTGTCACCAATTGGACCCGTTCGTTAATAACAGTAATTCGCAAGCCAGATTGGGGATCGTGTTGCAGACGATTTCTCAATACCATCACATAGTATAAGGCCCACTCTGACTTTATTTCTAATAAATTCGCAAGTTCATCTACAGCGATACCGTCTTCACCTGCTACGAAAAGTAAACTTTCTATTGCAGCGACTGCATTCATTCACTTTCCTCCCGTCTAATCAATTGAATATCTGCCCTCAAGTTTTCTTGGTATAAGTATAACTCATTTGACTTCACTAATTCTAAAATTGCTAGGAACATACTGACAATTTGACTTCGTGATTGAATTTTACCAAGAAAAACAGCTTCTTGAAACATTAAAACATCTCGGTCAGCCTCAACAAAGGCTTGGCGGATATCGGCCATTGCTGCCCCTACTGAGTATAGTTCTCCTGCAATCGTAGTTTGGATAGGTTGTTGATTTTTTAATCGGAAGGCCATTTTTTGAATAGCTCTGTATAAGTCATCCGGTGTTAGCTGGCGTCCGGTCATCGGAATTTTTTCTTGGTATGCTGATAAATCAGTTGGCTGCTTGGTGTACTCTAAAGATCTTTCAGCCTGTTTATCAGCTAATATATGAGATATCTCTTGATATTGTTGGAAAGCTAATAATTGTTCAACCAAAGAATCGCGTGGATCTTCATCATCTTCTTCAACAGCCGCTTTAGGTGTTTTAGGTAGCATCATTTGCGTTTTGATTTCCAGTAATGTAGCTGCCATCACCAAATATTCTGAAGCAACATCCAGAGATAGGGCTTCATAAGTATGAATATAGGCTAAATATTGGTCTGTGACTAAATTAATAGGAATATCAAAAATATCCACTTTTAAATCTTTAATTAAGTGTAATAGTAAATCAAGCGGCCCCTCAAAGGCCGCTAGATCTAGTGTTAATTCACTTGTTTGCTCGTTCATACTGACACTTATCTCCTAGACTTGGGTAGTGTTTTCTTGATTATTATCTAATTCCTCTTGGCGACGTTTTGTCCATTTTGACAAAATTGTAGATAGAGAAATTACACCAGTAAGGGAATAAACGGGGAATTCTTTCTTTAATGCCGTTAATAAATCATAAGTCCGTCCTTCTTCTCTAAAAGAAGGATTGATTGATAAATAACGCACAACTAAAGTATCTGTATCATCATATTGGTCAAATCCCACTAATCCAATAATATTATCTGAATCAGCATCTTTCCATAAGTAAATCTTACGTTCATGCTGATTTATTTTATCCATTTCTTCTTTAAGTTCAGAAAACTCTTTAAACTCAGGGATGTAGGATAATAGGCCCATTACGATTTTCTCGTATCTTCCTATATAAGGCACTAACATCTTTGCCCTCCTTTTACTTTTGCTTAATAACAAAGTATGTGTAAGAGTACATTAGCACACATCTTTAGTCAAGGCAATTTTTTCTCTATTAAAATACCTTCTTTTAGAAGATAGTAGTTAGCCATTTAACGCAACAAATAAAAGAATAGCCAGGTCCAACCAGACCTGACTAACTTGATTACATTAACTTTTCTTCTCATTTTGTCTCAAGTTGTAAGATTGTTTCAAGGTACCAAATAGGCCTTTGTCTGAGTAAGTCAGTACATTTGACCGATAGAAATTGGCTGATAACCATAAGCACAAAATAGAAAATAGGAGCGAAATAATAACCGACAAGACTAATTCTGTTGTCGATACTGTTTCAGCTGCAATCCTAAATGGCATAACAAATGGTGTAAAGAATGGAATTTGTGATCCCACTCTTACTAAAATATTATTAGAGAAACCTAATCCGAACATACCGATATAGAAACCAACTAAACTAAGCAGGATAATTGGCGTAACCATCTTGTTCACATCTTGAACGTTTGAAACGAGTGATCCTAAGAAAGCTCCTAATACTGAGTAAGTAATGATTCCTAAGAATGCTAACAATCCTGACCACCCAAGGACTGATGATGACGAACCTAATAAACTTAGAATCGATTCATCTCCTATGAAACTTTGAATTTCTGGCGGTAACGGTGTACGCAACAACGTAATAAATGCAATACCTAATAAAATTGCATAGAAGGCTACTTGGGTTAATAACACTAAGAAAATCCCTAACATTTTACCCATAAAATGTGTATTGGATGAAATAGATGATAGGACGATTTCCATAATTCTAGACCCTTTTTCCACAGCTATTTCCTGTGAAATAATAGAGATATAGTTCATAACAAACATGAATACTATAAAGGATACAACATAAGCAACCCCTGTGCGGACCATCGATTGTATATCTTGGCTACTTTCAGTAGTACCGGCTGTTAAATTAACAGTTTGGTTATGAAGTGGCACACTTGAATCCAATAAATAACTGGATTCCTCTCCTGACAACCCTAAGGCTTCAGACCGATTCGATAATTGAATCTCCTCTAACACATTTTGGAATCCACCTGTGGAAATATTTTTCCCTGTATTACTTCGATAGAATTCTGCCTGAATATTTTCTGGATCACTTTCATCTACAGTCAGATAGCCATCAATTTCTTCGCTCGCTAAGGCAGCTTCAGCTTGTTCAGTATCTTGGTCAAAGATTAATTGATTCTGCCCATTATCTTGATCTTCTATTGCTTGGGCTGTTTGGTCAGATGCCCCCACAATAGCAACCGTTCCGATTGAGTCAGAGGCTGTGGCTGACCCAATAATAGTTGAAATAATAGCAACTACTGCAACCATTAAAATTGGACTTAGTAATAACATTACAAATGACCATGAAAATACATTTTTCTTGTAGACTTCTGCAATAATAATAGCTAATCGACTATTTCTCATGACGTCCACCTGCTTCCATTTTGAAAATTTCGTCTAATGTTGGCGGTTGTTGACTGAAGGATTGGATATACTCCCCTTTAGAAATCGTATTAAACAAATCAGGTCCTATGTTTTCATCTTCTAGAATTAACTTATATTCACCTGTCGTTAATTGACTAACAGATTCTACCCCTTCCAAAGCTGAAAGTGTATTTTCATCCCAACCGTCAGCTTGAACGAACAATCTCGTTTTTCCATAAGCATTTCTCACCTCATTGATAGGTCCAAAAAGCTTTTGCTGGCCGTTATGGATCATAATCACAGAATCACAAATATCTTGGACATTAGACATGTTATGACTTGAAAAAATAATACATGCTCCTTTATCTCGTAACCGTACAATTCCTTCCATTAAGAAACTAGCATTGACTGGGTCTAAACCTGAGAAAGGCTCATCTAATATAATCAATTTTGGTTCATGAATTAAGGTTGCAATCAATTGGACCTTTTGTTGGTTACCTTTCGATAAAGTCTTAATTTTATCTTTACGGTCACCTTTCACGTTAAAGTTTTCTAGCCATTCATCAATTTTGGCATCAATTTCTTTCTTTTTCATTCCACGCAATCGAGCAAAATATGTAATTTGTTTCTCAATTGTCATGGTTTCATAAAGTCCACGTTCTTCAGGTAAGTACCCCACGGTATCATATACTTTTTTCATATGTAAAGGTTGCCCTTCCCACTTTACTTGACCACCATTTTCTGGTGTTAAGAAATTCAAGATCATGCGGAATATTGTTGTCTTCCCAGAACCATTTTGACCTACGATACCTAGGATAGTGCCTGGTTGAATCTCAAATGAGACATCATCAACGGCGACAACTTTGCCGAAGGTTTTACGTAGATGTTCTACTTCTAACATACTATTTCCTCCTCTTGCTTTTTTAACGAAAACATTTTCGCATATTTATATTATAAAATAAATAAAAGCGTTAAAGGTCTTCATAACTAAAGAAAAATACATAATATTGAATATATGCAAAAAAAGGCAGGAAATTCCTACCTTTTTTATTGTGTATTGTATTTATCAAACATTTTTTGTACTTTTTATGCCCGTGGATGGTTTTGCTTATAAATGTCTTTCATATGTTGTGCATGAATATGGGTATAAATTTGTGTGGTCGAAATATCTGAATGACCAAGTAACTCTTGTACTACCCTTAAATCGGCGCCGTTTTCAAGTAAATGTGTTGCGAAAGAATGCCGCAGCGTATGAGGACTAATGTCTTTTGTAATATGCGCCATGATGACCATTTTCTTCAAGTTTTTCCAAACACCTTGTCTTGATAAAGGTTTACCCCGATTATTCACAAATAAATAGCCTTGGCTTTCTTCTTCATCTTTAACTAACTTAGGACGTCCTTGAGTTAGATAACGGTTAATCCAGTCTTCGGCCATCTCCCCAATCGGTACTAATCGTTCCTTATCCCCTTTACCAATCGTTTGAATGAAGCCCATATCCAGGTGAATATCTGCTAATTTGATATGGATAATCTCAGAAACACGCATACCGGTTGAGTATAAGGTCTCTAATAGCGTTCTATCTCTTAATCCTAACGGTCTGCTCACATCTGGAGCAGCTAGGATTCGATCCACTTCTTCTAAGGTTAATACTGCTGGTAAATGTTGTGTTTTCTTAGGTAGAGAAATCTTTTCCATTGGATTGTTTTCAATAACGCCATCCAATTTTAAATAACGGAAGAAATGCCGTAAGGTTGACACATAATGTGACCGCGTAGATGTTGCTAGATGGTCATCGTTCATCCACTTTAGGTGTGTGAGCACCGTATCTTGATGAATTCCTTGAACACGCTCAATACCCTGTCGATCTAAATAAGTCATCATTCTATTTAACTCTTGCTTGTAGGAGATGATGGAATTTTCAGCCAGTCCTTCTTCTACCCGCATAGTATTTAAAAAATCTTCAATCACTTCAGTTAGCTTCATGCTTACCCTTTCTTCACTCAACGAAAACAAAAACATTCTACTGAATTTAAAGTAGCCTACCTCATAAATTGTGTAAAACTCAGTTGATTACCGCTTTAAGCTTAATTACTTAAGACGGATACCGCCGTCAACTTGCTCAATTTGACGGTTTTTTAATAAATTCCCTAGGGCACGTTTAAATTGCGCCTTAGAAATACCAAAATAATCACGGATATCATCCGGATTAGATTTGTCATGGTAGGGTAAGAAATGATTTGGTTGACGTTGTAATAAGGCCAGAATCATTTGTGCATCTTCAGAGATGACTGTATGAGCAAGCGGTTTTAAAGAAATATTCAAGTTCCCATTTTGCCCAATACCGATAACGCGACCTTGTACTTCTTGACCCAAATGCGGTTCTTCTAATCGCTCACTCTCGTGAATGAAAGCTAGGAAATAATCATCTGTAATCACATAAGTTCCAACTAGCTTAGCGTGATAGACAGTCCCTTTAACTTCTTGGTTAGTCCAAGATTTCGATTGTGGTGATAATTTGTTTGTAATCTGTTGAAAAACTTGGTCTTCTGCTAATTTACCCCAAATACGGTCTTTTTTATCTACCTCTAAACGGATAAATAAACGATCACCTTTTTTAGGCCATAAGTGTTTTTCACTTGGTAGATCATCTAAAGAAACAACAATTTCTTTATCTGCTAAGCCGATATCCACAAAAACCCCTAAATCTTTACGGATAGCTGTAACCGTCGACCAACCATAACGACCTTGACGTACCTCTGGTAATCGCGTTGTCATCATTTTTGTGTGCTTCATATTTTCATAAATAAAACCTTGGACTGCATCACCTAATTGGTAATCGCCTTCACTTTTATCAAGTTGGTAAGTAATACCCTCTTTTTGTACTGAATAAAATTTATCATTTTGATCTGTTACCAGTGCTGTAGTAACAGTAGCTAATTGAGCGCTCATATTTTTCTCCTTCAACTGACCCTTGTTCATCATCTTAGTGCTATTGTATCATATTTATTATTCACTTAGCCGCAGCTTCATACTTCAAACAACTGATTATACTCGATTACAAGTCAAAGGTAAACGGTTATTATTTAATTACTATTAGCTAATAATCCATGAGTATATATATGATAAAAAGGAGATATGCAGTTTAGCAATATCTCCCTTCTATTTAATAAAATTCAATTAACTCATTTTTCTGATAACTTCTGCTGTTTCATGTGCATCCATTTGACGAACATCCAGTCGATAGTTCGACGCTTCCTCGTATAAGGGAATACGTCGCTCATACTTAGCAGCCATTTGCTTTTTACTATTAGCATTAACTAATGGTCGGTCATTTTGAGTTCGACCCCCACGGTTAATTCGTTGCCAAGAAGTTTCAAAAGTATCCTGTAAGTAGAATACTTGATCTTGTTGCGCAAGCAATTGTCGACATTCAGCCGTTTCAATAATGCCTCCGCCAGTTGAAATAACAATGCTAGCATTTTCATCCGCTTCTAGTAATTCTGTCAAGACTTGGAACTCTATTAATCTAAATCCTGATTCTCCAATTTGATCAAAGATTTCTGCAATCGTCTGACCTTGACGGGCCTCGATATAATAGTCCATGTCCACAAATGGCACACCCAACTTATTGGCCAAAATGCGCCCGACTGTTGTCTTCCCGACACCCATAAATCCTGTTAATATGATTGGCATCCTTTGATCAACCTTCCATTTCATTTCCAATTGGGTAACTTATTCGCTTAATGCAGCTAAGTCATCGAAGAAACTTGGGAAAGAAATGTTGACCGCTTCAGGACGTGCCAGTTGAACAGTACCTTCTTTAACCAATAATGCAGCAACTTGTAACATCATACCAATACGATGGTCACCGTAACTGTCCACTTCTGCTGCATGTAACGGTGTTGGACCAGTAATGATCATGCCATCTTCAGTTTCTTCAATGTTTGCACCCATTTTGTTTAATTCTTGGGCTGTGACCTTAATACGGTCAGTTTCTTTTACTTTTAATTCTTCGGCGTTTCGAATAATCGTTTTACCTTCAGCTTGTGTTGCTGCTAAAGCAATGATAGGAATCTCATCAATTAAAGTTGGAATAATATTTCCACCAAATTCAGTTGCTTTCAGATCGCTCGCATAGACAGTTAAGTCCCCACTTAAGCCACCTTCATGTAGATTGGTTTCAATATTTGCGCCCATATCTTCCAATACTTCAATAATTCCAGCTCGAGTTGGATTCAACCCAACATTAGGCATATTTAGTTTAGATCCCTTAACTAAAAGTGCGGCAACAATAAAAAAGGCTGCAGAAGAAATGTCTGCTGGTACAGTAATATCAGTAGCCGTTAACGTTTGACCACCTTTTAAATAGATATCTTTATCTTCAACACGTAAGTCCACACCAAAGTTTTTTAACATATTTTCTGTATGGTCACGAGACCGTTCTTTTTCATGGATTACCGTTGTTCCCTCAGCTGAAAGACCTGCCAATAGAATGGATGACTTTACCTGAGCTGATGCTACTGGCATATCATACTCAATCGCATTTAAATGGTCAACAGGCTGAATATATAGGGGGGCAAACTCGCTACCGTCAGATCCAGAAATAGATGCACCCATTTGACGTAAAGGTAACATTACCCGATTCATTGGGCGTTTAGATAGGGATTCATCCCCAATCATTTTAATCTTAAAAGGAAAACCAGCAAATAGTCCTGCTAATAGACGCATGGTTGTACCAGAGTTCCCAGCATCTAAAGCTTTTTCCGGTGCTGTTAACCCGTCAATCCCTTTACCATGAACAATAACAGACCCATCTGGTTCTTCATCAATTTGAACACCTAAATCACGGAAAATATTCATAGTTGAGATACAGTCTTCCGCATATAAAAAGCCTTCGATTTTAGTTGTGCCTTTTGCAATTGCAGCAAACATGATTGCCCGGTGAGAAATTGACTTATCACCGGGAATCGTAATGCTGCCTTCCAATGCATTGGCATCAATCATTAATTCTTTCATGGATGCCTTACTCTCCTTCATTTTGCCAAATGTCAGGGTTTTTCACGTATTCGCGGTATTCGGCTACTGCTTTTACTAATTCATTGTAGTCATCATGTGGGAATTTTTCTAATATTGCTTGCGCTAGCTCAGTCGCAATCACAGTTTCCCCAATAATAGCGGCACGTGGTACTGCAGTAATATCTGAACGCTCAATTGACGCTTTGTAAGGTTCTTTTGTATAGATATCTACTGACTGTAAAGGATGGTATTGAGTTGGAATTGGTTTTTTGTAGCCACGAACGATAATCGGCATACCTGTGGTCATACCACCTTCAAAACCACCCATATGGTTGGTTAATCTGTAGAACCCTTGATTTTCATCGTAGGCAATTTCATCCATTAGTTCATTACCGAAATGGCTAGCAACTTCAACACCGTCACCGATTTCAGCCGCTTTAAAGGCATTAATCGAGACCATAGCACCTACTAATTTAGCGTCTAATTTCTTGTCCCAGTGTGTGTACGAACCCAAACCAGCAGGAACATTTTTAG
>JAEZWY010000057.1 GCA_023442905.1 Bacillota bacterium
TTTCCAGAGTGATAGCGAGTGGGATATGCCGTCCTTGTGTGAAGTACCTATAATTCAGTTCATCAGCCTTACGATTTCCCAGAATCTTAATTAAAGGACCAATCCAACGAGGTTTACCATACGGATCCTGAAAGTCACCATTTTTCAGATGAATAATTTCTGTTGCAGTTCCTTCTCCCTCTGCTCCAATACTACCGTTTGTGTTTAAGGGTGTTGGATCGCCAAAAGTTTTAAACCATGTACCAGATTCTGTTGCAGAATCATCCATAGAGTCACGGAATACAAAATAGCGGACCTTAATCTCTGATCCGTCCGCATTTATCACTCTATTTAGTTTGGTCACAGTCATGTACTCAGGTTTGACGGAATCAATTCCTACAACATCACCTTTAAGATTACGAATAACTTCAATATAGCCATTCCCACATTCTTCAACATGTCGAATGACCTCCTCAATCACTTCTTTCGGCGGACGTTCAAATGATAACTCCTTAAGAAGAATATCCAATTGATTCCATTCTGCCTTCATTTCTGCTGTTTCTTCGGTATCATCTACTTTATACCGTAAACCAAAACCAAATCCAGCCACGTTCGTTACATAAGCTTCAATAGATTGATTTAGAATGTCGGAAATATCGGTAATTGATCGTAGAGTAGCAATATCATAAGGCGGAGACAATTGCGTCAAATCTCTTCTTTGATCAAGTCCGCCTTCCGATTTAAATCTTAATGATCGTTTTTTCTTGATGCTAACGTCCTTTTTGATGTACTTATCTGGAACAGATCCTTTTGTTCCACCACTAATGATTTTTGATGTCAAGAAACCACCTCCTAAAATGCTGTTTTTCTTTTTGTTCTTCTTGTTCTCGTTGGTTTGTGATCCAAGCGGACCAAAGCTTGAGACATACTGTCAACATCGTCATCGTGATCAGCATTTGGGAAGGCAGTTAGTTCATCAAGAATCTCATCTGTATATGGTTTCCACAATGGATGAGGTAGATAAACATTCCCAGCTTCCCATAGAGGAGCAACAGCTTGCGCTCTTACTTCTTTACCGCCTTGTGGATTAATCGCGACAATTCCTTTTATTTTCTTTTGGAGCATTTCAATAACAGCTGATCCATTCGCTTTATCCTCAATCAACTTAGCTACCGCATTTGGCCATTTGGATGTCATAACCTGAATAGCTTTCATAGTATCGACAATCCCCATTCTCTCGTGATGACGATCTAGCAAATAGTTATCCACACCTGACCGCCCCCAAACTTGTCCAGAAACGTAATCTGATGTGTCTTTATCTTTAAAAGTACAGTCCCATGATTGCAATTGAATGTCGAATGAACTAGGCAATATTGCAACGTCATCACCCAATCCAAGCTTAACTTTCATGTCTATTGTAGGTACATAAAATTTAGCCCATGACCTTTTAAAAATGTCCCCTCCCGCAGGTGTTGGTCTTTGTTGATATAGTGCAGCCCAACCACGAGAACCGGTTACAGCTTTTGTTTGCTCAGCCCACTCTTCATCTTTACCAATTTCAGGTGCCAATGCCTGTCCTGGCTTTCTTCCTAAAAGATCATTTTCTTCAGCAATAGCAGGAATTTTTATTTCAATCCAAGGAAGCTTCATTTCTTTAAGCAATCTACCCGCAAGGTCGTCTTCATGCCACCTAGTCATTATGACAATAACTGATCCATCAGCAGATAAACGAGAATAAAAAGTATCTTGCCATTCTGCATAGATTTTATCTCTAATTGTTTTTGATTCTGCTTCTGCTCTGTTTTTGATTGGGTCATCTATAATGATTAAATTTGCTCCACGACCTGTAGCGCCACCGAGAATAGATGTGCTATACAGTTGTCCTAAATGATCTTGTATTCCCCATTCTGAAACACTAGCAGTCTCTGAACTGATATTAAGATTAAATAATTCATCACTGTATAAACGGAATTTTTCACGGTTTTTTCTACCAAACTTTTTGAATAACTCTTCTGAGTAGGAGACAACCATAGCTAACTTATCAGGATTTTTCATTAAATAGTAAGCTGGAAAAGTTTCTGTGATAAATGTCGATTTGCCATGTTGAGGTGGTAATTCAACAATAATAAAAAGTCGTTCCCCATCCGCAATACGCTGCAAGAATGGTGCCACATAATTTTGATGAGGTAATGGTTTAAATGTTGATCCATGAGAATAATAAAAGAACTCACCATAATCTCTTCTGGCAAGCTCTTTCTGGGCTTCTTTTCTTACTGTTTCAGAATCAAGTGCTGTCTTGGCCATGAGCTAATCGCCTCAATTCCTCAGTGGTTAGACCTGCATAAGGATTAGAAACTTTTACCTCTCCATCATGTTGCACAACTTGCTTATCACGCCATTCATTAGGTTTTCTGTTCTTCAACCAAAAGATTTGTGCAGTTGTGTCCGGAACTACTTCCTTTGTCTTCTGCTTAACTAGCACTCTTTTTGTACGCGGAAAATTATCTCGCGCCAAATCAATGTCTTCATCAGTAGCTTCCGGATGCGATTGTTTGAAATGCAAGATATAGCTTTGAAGTGCATCAAAATATTCATTTTCTTCCATTTCAAAAACAGCATACTCATCCTCAGTGTATTCGTATCCTAGTGCTCTTTTAAGCAGAGCATTTTCAACTTGCCTATCGATTACCTCTTTGCCCTTTTTTAGGGCGTAAGAAATGTCAGAATACTTTTTTTTCCAATCATACAAAGTTTGGCGCTGTATACCGATTTTTTCCGCAATTTGTTCATCGGTAAGACCATCTCTTGCCCATCCCTCAATTTTCAGAAGGCCTTCTTTAGTCAGCCATTCCAAGTATTTTCCTTTTGCCATGATCTCACCTCGCAATCTGTGTTTGTTTTGTAATTCTATGTATAAAAAAAAGACCTCATATAAGGTCTTAACTTGCTTTATTCCAACTCTAAATCATTGAATTCAAAATTAATCAAAAGAAGCATCTCAAGAAATCTTAAAATTTTCGTTGCCTCTTCTTTATTTTTGGGTTCTTTATTATGGGTTGCAGAATTACCTTCTTTTCTGATTTCATCCACCCATTTTTTACTTTTTGGTGCAATATATCCATTATTAGTTAAATAGTCAACGTAGATAATAAACTTCTGTCCATCTTCTGCACCAAAGTAAATTGCAACATTTGCTAAACACTTTCTAGCAAGTAAAACCACACCTGTATATGCCCCAGCTTTAAAACATTCTCTTGCCTCATTGTATAAGTACTTAATTTCTTGAGGTAAATTATCAATGTCCTTTCCGTATAGGGACCCAGGTAATTGAAAACCATTTTCACTTAACATTGAAATACAACCACAATTCGAACAGACTAATGCAAAGATAATATCTCCGTCGTTTGTGTAGCCTTGTAATCCTTTTTGTACTCCAACATCACGAACACAATATCCGCAAGTATATTTTTGTGTTGATATTGTTTGTCTGTATACATCAAATCCAACTGGAGACCAAACATCAGGATTAATAATAGGGTTATTCATATAAGTCACTCCTATAATCTTTTTTAATGATATTTTACCCTAAAGGCAATAACGTTGCCACAAAATCAAAAAAACAGCCCTAAAGGACTGTTTAGTAGGAAGCGCCAAAGATCATGTGAGTAATCTAATTGACAACTCCCAATCAGGAATGTAGGATTTGAACCTACGATCTTCAGATTAAAAATCTGACGCTCTACCAAACTGAGCCAATTCCTGAAAAAAGACGGCTAGCGAATGAAGAAAAGGAGTGAATTCAACTCCATTCTATTTATAATTTTTTTGTCGCCGTCTTAGTTTAAATACAGGGCGCTGAAAATGAAATTCAGAAAGGAGGTCTGCCAACACATCATAAAGGAGTGCGTCCTGTTATTTACAATAGTTGATACTACAATAATACTACGCAAAATCATGTAAAAACCGCAGTATTTCCACATAAAAACCACATCGATTCAGCAATATTCTATTAATTTTCCTTTTCGATAGGCTTCAGCGAATTCAATTAAGGCGGTTGCTTTGTAATCTTCAATTGTCCTAACCGAATAACCCATTTGCTGAGCAATTCCAACATTTGAGTATCGATCAACAGTGCAATACGAGTAATACAAAACTTGGCGGCTATCTATTCCCAACGCCAAAAGAGCTACTACAATAGCATCCCTTTCTGCCTCCGCATCCATCATCTGGATGATCGCATCTTCTGACTTGTTGCCGTTACTTGGTGTTTTAGGCATATCAGTGA
>JAEZWY010000143.1 GCA_023442905.1 Bacillota bacterium
GGCTTACCCTGAAGAACGTCAACAAGCAGAAACCAAGCGAGCAATGACGGCACTTCCAGCAAGTATACCGGTAAGTAAAAGTAAATCAAAAGTAAGATTTTCAATGTTACAAAAAATGATGATGACAGTAGCCTTTCTAGTGATGATTTCAGGACTATTAGGGGTTACCATTATGCGTGCAAATGTAAATGCAGCATCACAACAGTTACAGGAAGTGCAACAAAACGCAGAAGAATTAGGCGTTCAAAAAGAAAATTTAACGCAAGAAGTTCATGAGCTTTCGAACTACTCACGTGTGGTTGAAATTGCTGAAGATCAAGGGTTAAATATGAATGAAGAAAATATAAGGAATGTGGAATAATGGAAGATAGTAAAAAACTCAAAAAGAATCGCAAAAAAACAATTAGAGCGATGATGGGCTTAGCAGGTTTTTTACTAATGATATTTGGCATTCGTTTAACACAAATAATGGTTTTTGGGTCTGTAAACGGTCAAGATTTATCAACACAGGCTCAAAACCTCTATGATAGAAGTAGCATATTGTCAGCACAACGTGGAACCATCTATGATGTAGGTGGGAATCCATTGGCAATGGATGCTACTTCTTATTCATTGTACGCTGTTTTAACGGATGCATGGTCTGAACCAGAAGACCCGCAATATGTAGTAGATAAAGAGAAAACAGCTCAAGTATTGTCGCAATATATCGACCTTTCCCAAGATGAAATCTTGGAAAGGTTAAATACTAAAGATGCTTCGCAAGTAGAGTTTGGTACAGCAGGTCAAGACTTAACTTATGCTGAGATGAAGGCGATTGATGATCAAGAATTACCAGGGATTATGTTTAATGAAACACCAACTAGAATGTATCCAAATGGTGTATTTGCTTCGCATCTAATTGGTTATGCTGAATATATGGAAGCTGGATCAGCTATAGATAGCCGATTAACTGGTCAAATGGGCTTGGAGTTATCAATGGATGAAACTTTAAAGGGGACTAATGGTCGTAAGTCTTATCAATCTAGTTCAACGAATGTGGAGTTAAGTGGAACTGGGCAGGTTGAAGAAGAACCTACTGATGGTTCAGATGTTTACCTCACCCTAGATTCTAGATTGCAGACTTACTTAGAAACCTTGATGACAGAAGTCTATGAAAAATATAGTCCAACTTCAATGACCGCCATGTTAGTAGAACCAGAAACTGGTGAAATTGTTGCCGCATCACAGAGACCAACCTTTAACTTAGAAACTAAGGAAGGTATTGATGATATGTGGCAAAACTTATTAGTTGAAAAAGCGTATGAGCCAGGCTCTACGATCAAGGTACTCACAGTTGCAGCTGCGATTGAAGAAGGGGTTTTTGATCCAAATTCATTTTATGATTCAAGCCCAGTGACTATGGGTGATTCTACAATAGCTGACTATAATGGTGTTGGTTGGGGTGTCATTTCTGAATTAGAAGGGCTGTCACAGTCCTCTAATACGCTGATGATTCATTTAGTAGAGGAAATGGGTTACGACGTTTGGGAATCTTATATTCGTGAGTTCGGATTACTTCAAGAAACTGGGTCAGGTTTCGCCAATGAAGCAAGTGGCTCAATGAACTATGAGTATGAAGCTGATAAGGTGACAACTGGTTTTGGTCAAGGGATCTATGTAACACCTTACCAAATGATGCAAGCTTTCACTTCAATTGCTAATGACGGTAAGATGATGAAATTACAGCTTGTAAACCGTTATGAAAAAGACGGTAAAATGCAAGTTGTTGAACCAGAAGAAGTATCATCCCCAATTTCAAAAGAAACAGCCAATAAGACATTAGAGTACTTGCAATCTGTTGTGTACGCAGATACAGGTACCGGAGCGGCCTATGATTTAGATGGCTACACAGTATCCGCTAAGACAGGTACCGCAGAAGTCTTCAATCTAGAAACCAACACTTATGAAGCAGGCTTAACGAAATACCTATATTCTGTAGTAGGATTTGTACCTAGTGAAGATCCACAATACATTCTATACATTACAGCAGAACAGCCGAAAAATCTGGAAACTACAGCTAGTGATATGATGACAGAGATTTATACACCGCTATTAACTCGGGCACTTGAGTATAATGCTTTAAGTGATAGCGAGTCAGTGACTTCTGCAACTGTCCCTGATGTAGCAGGCTTAACGGTTAGCGATGCACAACAAACGCTGGCAGACGCTAGTTTTGTAAACGTTGAAGTGATTGGTAATGGTGAAAATATCGTCAGTCAAACACCTGCAGTTAATGAAGAAGTATCCGTAACGCAACCAATTTTCTTGATGTCGGATGATTCCAATCCAACCATGCCAGACTTCACAGGATTAAATGCATCAGCTAGTCAAGCCTTAGCTTCCCTACTTGGTGTAGAAGTCCAACTTGAAGGTGAAGGACTTGTTGTCGGACAGTCGATAGCGGTTGGTGAACAGGTCAATAACAACAAGACGATTGTGTTACAATTAGCAGAGTCATAAACAATAAAAAAAGGAAAATTCTATATTTACAACAGTAATTTAGGGAAGAGAAAGGGAAAATTATGGTATTACTTTTTATTACTACTTTAGTTTTAACGTTAGTAGGCATGCCGTTTTTCATACAATTTATGCGTGAAAAGCAATTCGGACAAATCACAAGAGATGAGGGACCAGCTTGGCATAAGGCCAAATCTGGGACACCAGCTATGGGTGGGGTCGTTTTCTTATCCGCAGCCTTAGTTGGCTTATTCATCTGGTCTATGATCACTGGTCAGTGGCGAGGTGAAGTATGGTTGTTAGTTGGCACAATGATATTCTTTGGAGGTATTGGCTTTGCTGATGACTTCCTAAAGATCTTTAAAAAACAAAATGAAGGCCTAACTTCACTACAAAAATTAATTTTACAAATCGTCGGTTCAGTCCTCATTGTATTATTAATGCGTATGATTACTTTCCATGTATCTATTCCATTTCCGTTTACAACAGGAATCACTAACGTATTATTCGTTTTTGTTTTCCTATTATTATGGATTACCGGATTCTCAAATGCTTTTAATTTAACAGATGGTTTAGATGGTCTTTCGTCTGGACTTGGTGTGATTTCTTTCTCAACTTATGCTGCTATCGCTTTTGGCATGGGCGAACGAGGAATAGGGGCATTTTGTATCGCAATTGTTGCTGGCTTACTAGGTTTTCTATTTTTCAACCGTAAACCAGCACGTATTTTCATGGGAGATGCAGGATCCTTAGCCTTGGGTGCTTTACTTGCTGTTATTTCAGTGATGTTGGGTAATCCTTGGTCACTATTATTAATTGGATTTGTATACGTAGTGGAAACTGCTTCAGTCATTATTCAAGTCACTTCATTTAAATTAACCGGTAAACGAGTATTTAAAATGTCACCAATTCACCATCACTTTGAAATGATTGGCTGGAGTGAATGGAAGGTAGACATCATCTTCTGGGCTGTAGGCTTAGTAACAGCCATCATAGGCCTATTATTCTTTTAATTTAAATTTTAACTAAAGGGGAAATCATTATGGAAGCATCACAATGGCGTGAATCAGTTCGCAATAAAAAAATATTAGTACTCGGACTAGCAAAGACAGGTATTTCAGTTGCAAAACACTTACAAGCATTAGGTGCAATTATTACAGTCAATGATGCAAAACCGCTTGAAGAAAATAAAGATGCACAAGCACTAATCGAGGAAAATAATGCACGTGTAGTTGCTGGCGGTCATCCTGTGTCATTACTTGATGAGGACTTTGCTTTTATGGTTAAAAACCCTGGTATTCCATATACTAATCCAATGGTTGTCCGTGCCCAAGAGCTTGGTTTGCCCGTATACACTGATATAGAAATTGCCGATAAAATAACGGATGCTACTATTATTGGTATAACTGGGTCTAACGGTAAAACAACAACGACCAGTCTAGTTGGCGAAATGTTATCCAAAGCTGACAGCCTATCTGGTGAAAGCTATATTGGTGGGAATATTGGTATTCCATCTTTAGATATCGCAAGTAAAGCAGAGGCTGAGGACCGTCTTATTTTAGAATTATCTTCTTTCCAATTGATGGGAACTAAAGAATTTAAGCCACATATCGCAGCGATTACGAATATTTATGCTGCTCACCTAGATTATCATGGTTCAATGGAAGGCTATATTTCAGCAAAATGGCAAATTACAGCTAACCAAACGGCGGATGACTATCTTATTTTAAATGCAGATCAGCTGACTGTTTTTGGGGACCGGACAACGCAAGCGACTATCGTACCATTTTCAGCTACTGTTGCCCAAAAAGATGGCGCTTGGTTTGACCAGGAAAGCCAAAATTTTATGTGGCATGAAGATGTTGTCTTTAATAGAAAAGACTTCTTCCTACCGGGCCACCATAATTTGGAAAATATGTTAGTAGCTGTTGCTATTGGTAAACTATTAGGTATTTCAAATGAAAAAATTAAAAATGGCGTATCTACATTTCATGGGGTAAAACATCGCCTACAATTTGTTGCCGAAATTGATGGACGACGGTTCTACAATGATTCAAAAGCAACTAATAACGATGCAAGTATCACAGCTTTGGATTCATTTAATCAAGCCCAAGATCAGGTGATTTGGTTAGCTGGAGGCTTAGACCGAGGGAATGAAGTAACTGAATTAGCAAATCATATGCGTCAGGTAAAAGGTATGGTTGTTTTTGGTCAAGCAGCAGACAAATTTGCAGACCTTGGTCAATCACAAGGCTTAACTACCATTGAAAAAGTAGAGTGGATTGAAGATGCTGTTCAAGCTGCGTATGATATGTCAGAACCAGGCGATACCATTCTACTATCACCAGCATCTGCTTCATGGGATCAGTATCCAAACTTTGAAGTACGCGGTGAACGTTATATTAAAGCTATTGATCAGCTAAAGAAATAAAATGAATAGCTAGAAAAAGGAGATTATCATGCGTATTTTACTTTCTGGTGGGGGGACTGGTGGTCACATCTATCCAGCCCTTGCTTTAAGAAAACAAATTTTAACTCGATATCCAGATGCAGAATTTCTATATGTCGGAACTGAAAATGGGTTAGAGTCGAAAATCGTTCCTAATGAGGGTGTCGATTTTAAAAAAGTCCAAATTCAAGGGATTAAACGTTCTTTTTCCCTAGATAATGCTAGAACGGTATATTACATGTTTGATAGTATCCGTAAGGCAAAGCAAATTGTCCGTGAATTTAAACCGGATGTAGTCATTGGAACTGGTGGCTATGTTTGTGCGCCAGTCTTATATGCAGCTGCTCGATTGGGTGTCCCTAGTATCATTCATGAGCAAAATTCTGTGGCAGGTATGACCAATAAATTTTTGGCACCATTTATGTCAAAGATAGCTATTTGCTTTGAAGATGTGAGAAATGATTTTAAGCGCTATGCTAACAAAGTTGTTTTCACTGGTAACCCGCGTGCACAAGAAGTAGCTTCTATCACTGATAAGGCTGACTTGACTGTTTATGGCTTAGAAAACAACAAACCGACTGTCTTGATTTTTGGTGGTAGTCGTGGTGCATTACGGATCAATGAAACTGTAAAAGAAGCGATTCCAGCTTTTACTGAAAAAGACTATCAAGTTTTAATCGCATCTGGAGACACTTATTATCAAGAGTTCCAAGAAACCTTTGCTGACTTTAATGACTGGGATAATGTACAAATTGTCTCATATATCAATAATATGCCAGCTTTATTCAATACAATCGATTTGGTTGTATGTCGTTCTGGTGCAACTACCATGACAGAATTAACTGCATTAGGAACGCCATCTATTTTAATCCCGAGTCCAAATGTTACCGCTAATCACCAAGAAATGAATGCACGCTCATTAGTCAAACATGATGGCGCACGCATGATATTGGAAAATGATTTAAATGTTGGTGACTTGTTGTCAGAAATTGATGATTTAATGTCGAATAAGAGTGAACGTGACCGTATTGCCAATAATGCTTTAAACCAAGGGGTGCCAGATGCGGGTGACCGTTTAATTAAAATCATTGAAGATTTGTTAAAATAGGTTGTCCTTTTTCCAATGAATAAAGATAGAAAGGGGGCATGATGATGGATTGGGAAGAAGAAGAACGTATTCGTCAAGAACGGCGAGAGAAAAGACGACGCCTGCATGAAAAAATTGCTGAGACAAGTAAACTAAATTTTGATAAAGGTCAACAGACTAGGAATGATGGTAAAAAGACACCTATAGAAGGTAGTGAAGCTCAAGCGAGTGTACAAAATAGTCCTAATGATGGCCAATCAAATTCTTTAAATAAACAGTCTAAACCAAAAAAACAAGCATCCAAGAAGAAAGCTAAATGGCAACTACCTAAGTTGAAGGTAAAAAGAAAGTCAAATACCAAGAATGAGCCTGAAAGCAATCGCCGAATAGCAATTAGTGACCAAGCTGGAACGACTAACGATAAAATGCCTCCGACTAAGAAGGTACATAAGAAGAATGCAAACAACTGGAAGAAGATGACATGCTTATTGCTACCATTCATCATTGCCTTATTGGTTGCTGGTTATTATGCATCACCATTTAATCATGTAGCTTCAATCAGTGTTGAGGGTGTAGAGCAAGCAGATGATGTGAATCTGTACCCTCTTAAAGAGGGCATGTCTGTGACAGCATTGAAAAATACAAAAGGTGAAGTGGAGCAGGCTATTGTTAACCAAAATCCCTCAGTCAAGTCTGCAACCGTAAACGTATCTGAGTGGAATAAAGTGGCTGTTAATGTGTCAGCTTATCGTCAACTCGGTTATATACAAATTGCTGACTTTTTCTATCCTTTACTAGAAAATGATGAAATCATTGATACCCCCTTACCATCACTTGAAAAAGATCTACCACTATTTGAAGATTATGATATTTCTGATGATCAAGAAAGAGCCAAGTTAACTGAAACAATTAAAGCATTCTCAAATTTATCGGATGATATTATCCAAAAAATTTCACTAGTGTCTTATAAAGGTGATGATAGTAACAATGATCGAATTGCCTTACAAATGGTTGATGGTAATGTTGTCAGAGGCTTTATTAGCTCAATAGGGGACCGAATGAGTTATTATAATGGTATTGCTAGTCAATTAGACGGTCAAACAGGATTGATTGATATGGAAGTAGCGATCTACTTTACTGAACTAAATGATGGCAATAATCCTTATGCTTCAGCGGAAGATAAGAAAGCATATGAAGAATCGGTTGCAGCTGAATTAAGTGCTTCAAGTGAAAGTGAGGCTAGTGCGTTGGATGTATCTAGCAATAATGGATCTAGTAGTGAAGCAGATTCATCAACAGAATCGACGACAGAACAGTCAGCTAGTGAAACTAGTCAGGTTGAAAATGCTGGTACACAAGCAGATAGTTCGACTGTAGAAACGGAAGCAACGACCGGAAATAATAGTTCCACAACTTCAAGTGAGTAAAGTGGTAAAATCATGTGAAAGCAATTAAAAGTGTTTGCCTGTAGGAAAACGTCATCACTATTGATAGACCTTGACTATGCCTATAATTTCTATTAGAAAGTCGCGGTAATTCCATTGGTAATTAGTACCGTCTATGTTAAAATAATAACGATACGATTAAATATTAAATTTTCTAGGAGGTTTCAATAAACATGGTTCAGCCAGAAATTTTTGCAAGTTTAGATATTGGAACCACTTCAATAAAAGTAGTAGTTGCAGAATATGTAAACCAACAAATTAATGTTATTGGAGTAGGTCATGAGCGCTCACAAGGACTCAGTAGAGGTGTGATTGTAGATATTGACAAGACTGTTGAGTCTATCAAGCGCGCGATTAAAAAAGCCGAACAAAAAGCTAATTATACGATTAACGATGTCATTGTAGCTGTCCCAAGTAATCAGGTGAACATCGAACCTTGTTACGGTATGATCGCCGTGTCAAATGACAACAGAGAGATTACAGATAAGGATGTCAAAAACGTTTTAGCGGCAGCAAAAGTTCGTTCAGTACCAGCTGAAAGAGAGATTATTTCAGTGATGCCGGAGGAATTCATTGTTGATGGCTTTGACAACATCAAAGACCCACGTGGCATGATTGGTGTAAGACTAGAGTTATACGCTAGCTTAGTCACTGGTCCAAAAACACTCGTTCATAATATTCGTCGTTGCGTGGCAATGGCAGGTTTAAATATTCGTGACCTAGTTGTTCAATCTTATGCTAATGCATACGCTGCGATGAGTAAGAGTGAACGTGAATTTGGGACAATCTTAATTGACATGGGTGGCGGACAAACAAGTGTGTCTGTATTCCACGATGATCAATTGAAATTTGCAACGGTTGACCACGAAGGTGGGGAACTTGTTACAAAAGATATCTCGACTATATTGAATACCTCAATTGAAAATGCTGAACAAATCAAATTAGAATATGGCTATGCCCTACCTAAAGATACGAGCGATTCAGAATTCTTCCCAGTTGAAACAATTGGTAAAGTGAATCCAGAACGTGTGAGTGAGCATTACTTAGCTGAAATTATTGAAGCTCGGGAACGTCAAATATTCGAAACATTGAAAAAACCTCTAGATAAAATCGAAGCCTTTGCTTTACCAGGTGGTATTATTGTGACCGGTGGGGCAGCATCATTACCTGGTGTTTTAGATTTAGCTGAAGAAGTGTTTGGCCATGAAGTGCGTTACTACATTCCAGAATACGTCGGCTTGCGTAACCCAATCTTTACAACAGCGGTTGGTTTAATCCAATATGTGGCGCAATTAGATGATATTCATCACTTAGCACAAGATAATGAGCAACTAGTGCAAGTCGCACCAACTACTCGGACTAGTCAGCCAACTGCTGCGCCAAAAGAGTCAGTTGCTAGCACAAAGCAAACAGAATCAGTTGACAATTACAAACAAGTAAATGATGATAATGCTAACGATAAACCTAGCGTATCGCCTTCTAGTAATGAACAAACTTATTATGAAGAAAGACCAGCTAGCCAATATGATGAATTAAATGACGAAACTGAA
>JAEZWY010000178.1 GCA_023442905.1 Bacillota bacterium
AATATGGAGATTTAGAAAGTCTTATTCAAAGCTTAAAAAATGATAAGCAGAAAAGCTTTGTACTTAGTAACAAGACATTCTTTAAAAAAGATTTGAACTCAGTTTCTATAGTTGACCATGGATTAGGATTTATTTTTATAGATGTTAACGACTAAAAATAGAAAAGGGTGGGTTAATAAATGAAAATCATTAGACTAATTTTTACTACAACATTACTTGCTTTAGGATTTAATTTTATAGTTAATGAGAATATTGTCGACAACAGGAATTAAGCCAAATTGCATGTATTAAAAAAGAGCTGACCAATCGGTCAACTCTCATAAAATTTAGTCTAACTTTTGGGGTCCACTATAGAATAGGTGTAGCGCTTTTTTGATAACACTTTTTATAGAAAAAAACTACCTCGCAAAAGGTAGTTTTTTGTGCCTTCAACTAATTAGCGAAATGTTTTCTTGACCCGTTGAATATAAGGCACTTTGTCTATTCTGACCAAGACTAGGTAGGCAATTAATGACCCTGATAATGCCCCTAAGATAAACCGCGGTGTATAGACAAACCAATACATACCTTGGGCAGACCCTGTAAACCAGACCATGATTGGGTAAGAGAGTAAGGACCCAATCAAGCCTGTTCCAATAAATTCGCCTATTATGGCATCAAGATATGTATTCATCCATTTATAACCCACACCAGCCAGAAAGGCCCCAAATACGGCACCAGTAAGTGCTAGCGGCGGAATCCCAAACAAGATCATCCGGAGAATCCCACATGCGAGTGCCATCACTGTCCCATATATGGGACCCATCAACACAGCAGCAATCACATTCATGACACTAGACATTGGGGCAATCCCTTCCACCCGAAATAGTGGTGAAAGGACAACATCCATGGCTATCATCATGGCTAAGATCGTCATTTTTTGTACTTTATTATTTGTCATCATGTTGGATACCCTCCGGCCAAGTTTCAAAATTAAAAGCCATTTCCCAGAAATTAAATTCCATTCTAGCACTTACGACAAATGCGGAAACCATACTATTCTGGTCTTCCTGACTAGACTCAGCGTACAGACGGTTCAATAAGGCACATTCCTTTTCGATAGCATCACTTGCTTCTTCCCCGCCGTATGTCTCAATCCATCTTTGGTAGATTGGGACAGGTGACGTCACATTTAATTGTCTTAACCGTTGACCAATTTCAAAATACAGCCAAGAACATGGCAATAAACTAGCCGCCGCAATCGCATCATTATTTTCCACTAACTGCCGGTACATATGTGACACATAGTGGTAAGCAGTTGGCGCAACGCCGGTTCCTTTTAATTCGTCATCCGTTACCGCCAATTCTTCAAAAAAGTTGGCACGGATCGCTAATTCACCTTCCGCTAAATGGCTGGCATTTTCAAGCATCTGCATCTTTAATGCAGGCTCCTCAGTAATTTCTGCGACTTTCTCATAAAGAGCTGAAAAGTGACGCAAATAATAAGCATCTTGAATCAAATAGTAACGGAAGTTTTCAATAGGTAACGTCCCCTCTTGTAGCTGCAAAATAAAAGGATGTTTGAAACTCCCCTCCCAAAAGGGTCTCGTTTGGCTACGGGCGATTTCTGTAAAAGTCTTTTCCATTAAATCATATTCTCCAATCTCATAATCATATTTCCGACGATAATTAAACTCATGCATAAAACAATAGCTGGTGTAGACATTTTCCAATGACGGTACTGGTGGCGGGGCTGGTCTTCAGAGAAACCCCTAGAATACATGGCTTCTGCGTACCGATCCCGCCAATTGAGGGCTAGAAAGATCACTTTCACATAATAGAGAGGTGACCATGGATATAATTTCTTCCCCCTTAATAAACTGGCATCATGCATACTCTTGATTTCCCTTTGAATTTCAGGCACAGCATGTATCACAACCAACAATCCATAGATAAAAATAGCTGGCACTTTATACTGTTCAAAAATTAGTAAGCAGTCTTGTAAATCAACGGCAACCATAAATCCTATTCCTAAAGCCGCAAAGGCATAGGTTCTAGTGAATAATACCCAAGCGTCATCTAGGCCACTTCCTTGGATATAGACCGACCAAAAAGTGGTGATGGCAGGAATAAAAGGTAGGGCTAACAAAAATACCAGTACGCCAAACCGTTTTTTAACAGCTAAGTAGGTCATAACCATCAATAGGACATAAATATTCAGCCAAACCGAATAGGTAAAAGATATTTCAATCGTGAACAAGAATACCAAGGCCAGAATAGCTGGAATCGCTGTTTTCTTCTCTTCCATCAATTATCAAACCTCCTTCAGCACTTGATTGGACAAGTGAATATGATGATCACTTATACTTTCCAGCGGACCAAGGCGATGAGACACAATCAAGAAATCCGTATCTCTTTTCTTGTCTTCAATCCAATCCGCAAAGTAATCACTGGCTTTCAGGTCCAAACCCGCAAAAGGCTCATCCAGCATTAAAAACTGGTGGTCTAGACTCAACAAGGCGATTAATTGCACCATCTTCTTCTGCCCCTCGCTTAAATGATATAAACTTCGGTCTAAAACGTGGCTGATATTCAAGTCTTCAAGTGCCTGCATCTGTCGGTCACGAATTTCACCAGCATCTTCATTTGGAAACCGTAACTCACTCGCTACTTCCAACGTCACAAATTGTTGGGCTGCATCTTGAACAGCCAGGGTGAGTGATTCGTATAAGCTTTTCTTGCCCCAAAACCTTGAAAGTCTCCGGTCCTGAAACCGCATCTCGCCCTTGTAAGGGTGTAACTGGGCCATGGCTTTTAATAAAGTCGATTTCCCCGCCCCATTATCGCCAGTTAGGGTGGATACCCCCTTTTGAAAAGTGAATTTTTCTTGGTGAAGCAGGGTTTTATCGCCTTGTTTGATCGCAATATTTTCCAAGGTGAAAGCTGATTCCCTGCTAGCTTGACCACTAGTCAACAATGGAATAGGCGCTTTTTCGGGCAAGGTGGCTACCTCTGCTTCAGAAAGTTGGCCGTCTCGCATGATAAAGAATCGGTTGATTAAGCCCTTATAGTCAGTCAACTCATGGTCTACAACCACAATCAACTTGCCTTGCTGTCTTAATTTCGCCAACATGTTAATCAAGAAAAGTCTAGAGGCTGGGTCAATTGATGCAAAGGGTTCGTCTAATAAGAAAACTGGTGGATTGACTGCAATCAAGATAGCCAAGGCCGCCCTCTGCTTCTCCCCACCTGACAGGGTCATCAAGTCTTGCTCTAATAAATGTCTGATACCCAAATCGTCAACCGCTTGATTTAAGCGTACTTTGGCCTGATTATAAGGCAGACCGCAATTTTCTAAGGCAAAGAAGCATTCTCGTTCCAGGGTTCGCATGGTAAATTGTTGACCCGGATTTTGAAACATCAACCCGATTTTCTGAGCTTTTTCTGGAATAGTATAGTCTGACATCCGCTGGCCATCCATTACAACATTCCCTTGAAAACTTGCACCATTGAAGCCAGCTATGGTATGGATGAAGGTGCTTTTCCCGCTACCACTATCACCTGTCAGTAAGATAAAATCGCCTAGCTGCCAATCACAAGAAACCCTGTCTAGGATGACGGTCTCATTTTTCCGGACGGTCAAGTCACTAATTTGTACTAAGGCACTCATTGGGCAAATCCTTTGGCTTGGACCCTGTTGAATAGGCTAACGATTTGTTTAGTTAAAAAGACACCGAAAAATGTCACTGAAATCAGACGAACTAAGAATAAAGCCACGACAAAACCAAGGTCATAAGTCGCGTAGCCAAATTTGAAGAATTCAAAGGCAAAACTAAATACCGTTGTCCCAATGGCACCATAAACTAAAGTCGTCGTATCATAGCGTTCGTATTTGGTAACAAAGAAGCCCGCTTCAGTACCCAGTCCTTGAATTAAGCCAGAAAGTAAAACGCCAGCCCCAAAATATGACCCATATAGCATCTCGGCAAGGGCGGAAAAAACCTCACCTAACAAGGCACTACCCACTTTCGGGATCAACATACCCGCCACTGGCGCCGCAATCGTCCACATACCAAATAAGATTTCATTGGCAAATGGCGTTAAACCAAACGGTGTTAATAGGGACACTAAAACGGCATACAGGACACCAGCGCCCATAAATACAGCTCCAAATAAGAAAGCTAGAAATGCTAAAAAGATGACGTCGGGCAAGGCCCATTTAAATTTTTCCATCAAAAAAACCCCTTTTCCTATATTTTAAAAATAGAGGCATAAGGGGTGAGCAAAGGCGAATTCGCTTCTTGTTTTAAACACTTTAATAAACTATCCAGACACACTTGGTCCGATAGTTTCCGTATCATAAACATTTTTACATTTCCCTTCGCCAGTATTAACTGTGTCAGGTTCAATGGGTATAATCTCAGCTTTCGGCACCCCAAATGTCACTACTATATGAATGTATCTCCGATACTAACACATCGATTTAGAAAATGAAAGCGGTAATTTATATAATATTTTTCAATTACAACAGAAAATAGCAGTATAATGCATATAACCTTGCATCATTTTTTATGATTTTCTTACTTTATTAGAAATATCAAGAAAGTAAAAGTAGCGGATATATCCGTCTATCAATTTAAATAAAATAGAACTGAGATATAGTATTACGAGGGAGCGAAAGAGATTAAGATTATTGATGTATTTCAGAGCGAACTCAATAAGACTATTCCCTTAGAGTATATTGGTCGAGTCCGGTGAATCATTTGGTGTAGATTCAATTACAGATGGTCAAAAATATGATGTCGTTAGAGATTCGTTTATATTTTAAATTACTCAATATTTCTCAAACTTTATATAAAGTATTTTCGCTACTTTTCAAATTCAATCCAAAAAGGCGCTAAATCAATATTATCAAAACATTGATTTAGTGCCTTTTTTTAATGGACTGGCAGGGGCTCGAACCCTGGACCCACTGATTAAGAGTCAGTTGCTCTACCAACTGAGCTACCAATCCAAATGTAAATTTTATCTACAATAGTAAAAGTTTACGCCCATTTTTGGAAAAAATCAAGGGTTTGAACTCAAAAATCGCATTTGTTTTTTTATATAATAAAAAGACCAAGGTTCATCCTAAGATATCCCCCTGGCCCCAAAAAATAGGGTGGTTATAATTTATCTATTATAATCATCACTTAAGCTTTAGCTTTAAAGCCCTTCAATCTCAGCGCATTCAGTAATACTGAAACAGACGATAAACTCATGGCTGCACCAGCAAACATAGGACTTAATAATGGGCCACCAAATAGGTAGAGGATACCCATGGCAACAGGGATTCCAACCGTGTTATAGGCGAAAGCCCAAAATAGGTTTTGCTTAATATTGGTAATGGTTGCCCGACTCAATTCAACCGCTGTTGGCACGTCCATTAAGTCGCTACGCATCAAGACAATATCCGCTGATTCAATGGCTACATCAGTCCCTGAACCAATGGCAATTCCGACATTGGCTTGGGCAAGCGCTGGCGCATCATTGATCCCGTCACCAACCATGGCCACGTGTAAGCCTTCATCTTGTAATTTCTTCACTTCATTGGCCTTGTCTTCCGGCAAGACTTCGCTAAAGACCCGGTCAATGCCCACTTGTTTGGCAATCGCCTCAGCAGTTCCCTTGTTGTCACCCGTGATCATGGCCACTTCAATGTCCATTCGGTGTAATTTTCGGATAGCTGCTACAGAGTTTTCCTTGACCGTATCCGCTACTGCGATAATTCCTAATAACTGGCCGTCAACCCCAACAAACATGGGTGTTTTACCCTCAGCAGCCAATTGGTCAGCCTCAGCTCTTGCATCCGATAAATCTATATTGTGATCAGCCATTAATTTACTATTGCCTAGCAAAACGATTTGGTCATTCAAGCTAACTTGTAAGCCGTGTCCAGGAATCGCTTGGAAATCTTGGCTGGCCGTTAAAGTCAACTTGCGGTCCTTGGCTTCAGCTACAATCGCTTCACCTAGTGGGTGTTCTGACCCCACTTCTGCAGACGCTGCAACTTGCAAAATATCATCCGCATTCGCGCCATTGAAAGCTTTAATATCTGTCACCACCGGTTTGCCTTCGGTAATGGTACCTGTTTTGTCAAAAACAATAGTTTGAACTTTATGGGTTTCCTCTAAGGCATCGCCACTCTTAATCAGGACGCCATTCTCAGCACCTTTACCAGTCCCCACCATAATCGCTGTTGGCGTCGCCAAACCTAAGGCACATGGACAAGCAATCACTAGAACGGAAATGGTAATTGACAAGGCAAATACCCATGATTCCTGCCCTAGGAAATACCAGGCAAGTCCAGAAATCGTCGCTAAGCCCATCACAATGGGGACGAAAATACCGGATACCTTGTCCGCTAACTTGGCTATTGGCGCTTTAGACCCTTGCGCTTCTTCAACAAGTTGGATAATTTGCGCAAGGGTTGTGTCCTTGCCGACCTTTGTGGCCTTGAATTGGAATGACCCGTTCTTGTTGATAGACGCGCCAACAACCTGGTCGCCTACCCTTTTTTCAATTGGGATACTTTCCCCAGTAATCATGGCTTCGTCAACCGCTGAGCTGCCCTCAACGACCTCGCCATCAACTGGAATTTTCTCGCCAGGGCGAACGACTAAAATATCGCCCGTCACCACCTGGTCAATCGTCACTTCAACCTCTTGACCGTCGCGCATTACTCGAGCCGTTTTCGGTGCCAAGCCCATCAATTTTTTAATGGCTTCAGACGTCTTGCCTTTAGACACAACCTCCAAATATTTCCCTAAAGTAATTAATGTCAAAATAACCGCCGCTGACTCAAAGTATAAGTCAGGATGACCCTGGCCTACATGCAGCTGGCCAGACACCAATAGACCTGTCATCACAATCCCTTGAACAAGCGCTGCCCCTGTCCCAATAGCAATCAAAGAGTCCATATTGGGATGTCCTTTAAAGAGGGCTTTAAAACCCACTTTGTAGAAGTCGCGTCCCAAATAGACAACTGGTAAGGTCAGCAACAACTGGATGACCGCAAAATTCATGGCATTGGTCATTGGATTCAAGAATTCAGGTAAGGGTAAACCGCCAAAAGGTAGCATAGGACCCATGGCTATATAAAGTAAAGGGACAGTGAAAATGGCAGACCATAAAAAGCGACGCCATAAAACTTGAATATGGGCACTTTGACGCTCAGCTTGACTAGGCCCTTCCTGTTCACTGGTTTCTAATTTGGCTTGGTAGCCCGTATCTTCAACTGTACGGACAATATCAGAAACATTTAAGGCCGCCTCATCAAAGGTCACTGTCATTTTTTCAGTGGCTAAATTCACATTCACCGATGAAACAGAAGCTAATTTACCTACCGATTTCTCAATCGCTTGGGCACAAGACGCGCAGGTCATCCCTTCAATTTCAAAGCTAGTCGCCGATAAATTCTTCACTACCTTGTAACCTGCATCCTCAACTGCCTGAGTGATATCAGCCTCTGAAACTTGTTGGTCATCATAAGTAACCGTTAACTTTTCAGTTGCCAAGTTCACATTCGCAGCATCCATGCCCGTTAACTTGGCGACCGATTTCTCGACCGCTTGCGCACAGGATGCACAAGTCATGCCTTCAATTGTATAAGTATCTTTCATTATACATTCTCCTTTAGACGAAAATTATTGTGGGTTGGCTGTATAGCCCGCTTCCGCAACAGCAGCCACAATGGCCGCACTATCTACTACTTGATTATCAAATCGGACCGTTAAAACTTTACTTTCAACCGGTACATCCGCCGCTTCAACACCTTTTACGCCAGTTACTTCCTTTTCAATACGCGCCTTGCAGTGGGCACACGACATATCTGGGATTAAGTAAGTTTTCGTATTCATATAAAACCGCTCCTTATTGATGTATGTTTGGTTAAATTGTTTACATTTGTAATCTCAATAAGTTTAATATACCTAGAAAGACTACAATTGTCAACAATAAACTCGCTATTTTCCCGTTTCATGAAAAACGACAGCTAAATAACTAAGGAATACCTATCCGGTTAAATCGTAGTTCTATTTCCTTTGCAACTAGATCTAAATGACCAAGTCCATAAATACAGATGGCTTTGTATTCAATAATGTCCTGACTAATCTGGTTTAAACTACCGTCTTGTGTTAATTCAGAGGCCTTTTTTAATAGCGTACTATAGCCCGTTAACACACTAGAAATCCCAATATTCATTTCTTGAACCAAAAAAAGCAGGACTATCAAAGCCCCGCTTATGAACATCTTATAAATCTTGTATCTAATTAGCTATTCCAAATATCTTCTAAAATGTTTGTTTGCGTACGGTCTGGACCTACAGAGAACGTTGCGATGTTCACGCCAACTAATTCCGATACACGTTCAACGTATTGGCGTGCATTTGCTGGTAATTCTTCTAAAGTCTTACAAGCAGTAATATCTTCAGACCAACCTGGTAACTCTTCATAAACTGGTGTACATTCAGCTAATTGTTGCAGACTAGCTGGATAATGTTCAATACGTGTACCATCTGCTGTTTCATAGGCTACGCAAATTTTTACTGTTTCTAATCCTGACAATACATCAATTGAATTCAATGATAAATCAGTTAATCCAGAAATACGTTTAGAATGACGCATTACAACAGAGTCGAACCAACCCACACGACGCGGACGGCCTGTAGTTGTTCCGTATTCACGACCAACTTCTCTAATTTGATCTCCTACTGCATCAAACAATTCAGTTGGGAAGGCACCTTCACCAACACGAGAAGTATATGCTTTAGCAACCCCTACTACTTTATTAAAGCGGGTTGGACCTACACCAGTACCTACTGTTGCACCTCCAGAAACTGGGTTAGATGAAGTCACGTAAGGATATGTTCCTTGATCAATATCCAACATGTTTCCTTGAGCACCTTCAAATAAGACATTTTCGCCACGGTCTAAGAAGTCATTAATAATCACTGAAGTGTCCGCAACATAGCCTTTGATTTCTTGGCCATAAGCGTAGTATTCTTCATAAACTTCTTCAAAGTTCAAGGCTTGACCACCGTAGATTTTCGTAATGATTTGGTTATTGAATTCTAGATTCGCCTTTAGCTTAGCAGCGAAAGTATCTTTTTCCAATAAGTCACAAACACGAATACCGCTACGGCTAGCTTTGTCAGTATAAGCTGGGCCAATACCTTTAATTGTTGTACCAATTTTGTCGTCGCCCTTAGCTTCTTCTTGGAGACGGTCCAACTCAATATGATAAGGTAAAATCACATGGGCACGGTCTGAAATACGCAAGCCGCCCACATCAATGCCATGGTCCTTTAGGTAGTTCAATTCTTTAATCAATGCTTTCGGATTTACAACAACGCCGTTTCCGATGACAGATAACTTCTCAGATGAAAAGATACCTGATGGAATTAAGTGTAATGCGTACTTTGTGCCGTCAAATTGAATCGTGTGACCTGCGTTGTCCCCACCTTGGTAACGTACGATCACAGATGCATCTTTCGCTAGAAAATCGGTAATTTTACCTTTACCTTCGTCTCCCCACTGTGTACCTACTACGACAATCCCTGACATAAATGATTTTCCTCTCTGTTATGCAAACATTTCATCATCAGTTCTAAAGCTCACTGATGAAAATTTGTTAAATTCTTTTGTAAAAATAAGTTTCACTGTCCCACGCGCACCGGACCGGTTTTTCTCGATAATAACCTCTACGATGTTATCTTCCAATCTCGGTTCGCCACCACCATCATCATCTTCGCCCTCGCCACGTTCGTAATAATCATCACGATATAGGAATGCAACGATATCCGCATCCTGCTCGATTGATCCCGACTCACGAATGTCAGAAAGAACGGGACGTTTATCCTGTCGCTGTTCCACACCACGTGATAGCTGAGATAACGCGATTACAGGCACGTGTAATTCTTTGGCGATTTTCTTTAATTGTCGCGAAATATCAGACACTTCTTGTTGTCTGTTTTCATTTCGTTTACCAGACCCCTCAATTAATTGAAGGTAGTCTATCACAATTAAGTCCAGCCGCCCACGCTCTTTAAGTAGGCGCCTACTCTTAGAACGAATTTCGGTTACCCTGATACCTGGCGTATCATCAATGTAAATATCCGCTTCCGATAGCGCCCCTGAAGCAACGATCAAATCTGACCATTCATCTTCAGTTAACTGTCCAGTCCTTAAATGACCAGCATTTATACTACCTTCCGCACAAATCATACGATTTACCAGAGATCCAGCCCCCATCTCCAAAGAAAAGACCGCGACAACACCATCTTGCTTAGTCGCCACATTCTGTGCGATATTCAAAGCAAAGGCTGTCTTACCAACGGCTGGACGTGCTGCCAGAATAATCAACTCTTCTGGTTGCAGCCCGGCTGTCATCGCATCTAGATCAGGATAACCAGTTGGAATCCCTGTTACGTCCTGCCCATTTTTAGATAAATCATCTAAATTTTGCATAGACTCGAACACGACATCTCGAATATGGATAAACCCATTTCGATTTCGATTCTCTGCTACATTTAAAATAGACTTCTCAGCCTCATCTAAAATGACAGATACTGACTCTTCTTGCTCAAAACTCTCGCGGGCAATCTTATTAGAAGCTTGAATCAGCTTTCTCAATAAAGATTTCTCTTCAACTATGCGGGCATAGTATTCCGCATTTGCTGCAGTCGGCGTATCATTTGCCAATTGGAAAATGTACTCATAGCCGCCAACATTTTCAAGCATATGCATGTTATTTAATTTTTGTTGAACCGTTAACGCATCAATTGCCTCATCATCCCGGTTCAGTTCTTCCATCGCTTCAAAAATAAGTTGGTTTGCACGACTATAAAAATCATCGGCAGAAACATACTCCAGCACTGAAATGAACACATCGGAATCAAGTAA
>JAEZWY010000229.1 GCA_023442905.1 Bacillota bacterium
GGCTCTACGTCAAATAGGACTGATGAGTAATGTTTGCCAGGTAATTATTAGATTACCTGGTTTTTTTTATACTCTTTTCCATTATTCATTTTTATCTTGATAATATGCTTTCGGAGCAGCCCTTAGGCTGCTTGTACTACCGGTATTTCATTTAGATATAGCTTGTTCGTCATTAATATTCTAGTTCTAAAATTTTGGAAGTTTCGGTATCCGTATGCTATTCGTTTTAAGACCTTAATTTTATTATTCAAACCTTCTATTCGGCCGTTCGTTAAGTGGTTGTATTGGAAAGTATGCCCAATATATCTTTGAAGTTTGATAAATGTACGCAACACTCGTCTTAATCCGCTTGGTAATTTAACTAACTTAGACTGCGCTAACTGAGCTTTAAATGCTTCAGAATCATTCTCTTGGAGTGACTCACGCAAGTTATGGATAAGATTATAGGTGTCTTTTAATAATGGATTCTTGTCCAGTAAATAATCTAAAATACCACCGGTATTCGTAAGCCAATCGAATAACTTGAATGGTTGATAATCCCATGAGCTTAGGCTTTCTCGGGGCATTAAGAATAGTCGCCAATATCTTTTATATTTGTTATACAATCTATGGTCTGGAACTCTAAAGGCATTCATTACTTCAATACGTAACTTATTCAATTCTCGATTTAACGCTTGAACTAAGTGGAAGCGATCGATAATAATTTTGGCATTGGGAAATACCTCTCTAACAACTTCCATATAAGGCATGTACATGTCCATTGTAACTGTTTGAACTTTCTGACGAGTTTTCAACGGATAGGCAAAAAAGTAATCACGTAGCTTGAATTTCCTGCGATCTCCCAACACATCAACGACCTGTGAATTCGTATTATCTATAAACACAAAGCTCATATTTCCTTCGGCATGCTTTACACCTTTGAATTCATCGAAAGCAATATGCTCTGGTAATGCATCGAAGATGCTAGGTTTAAGATCCTTACCAGTACCATCAATTACCCGTTGAACTGTATGATCAGAGACATTACATGCCTCAGCGATATGTTTAAGGGTCAAGGCATTGGTTGCAAAGTCTAATACCATCTGTTTAACGCGCTTAGAAATAAAACAGTTATCACCGACTATCTCTGATTTAGCAGTGAAGTAGCTATCACATTCTCTACAGTGATAGCGTTGCTTGCTTAATTCAAGGTAAGCAGGTAACCCTGATATCTTTGTTAGCGTAATTCTTGATTTTTTAGAGCCATTCTTAACGATACTATTTCCTCGTTTAACACAGCCGCAGGCTGGACAATACTGAGGATTTACATCTAACTTGCCGAAATAGATTAGTGACTTTATATTCTTAACTATCATTTCTTCAACGTTATCCTTAAAAATAATATTTTCATCTTTCAATTGTAACGTGGTATTGATAAACTTATTCATACGGGGAATCTCCTATCTTATCATGGTTGTCGTTAACTATATGATAATGGAGATTCCTCTTTTTTTGTAAAAAAATAGAACCAATGACTTTTTTTTAAAAGTCATCAGTCCTATATATTGTAGAGCCTTGTTTTTGACCAGCGTAGCTAAGGATGGAAGACTTTAATCCAGCTACTTGCATTTTGTGATATATGGCTATAATATGTTAAGAGTTGAAAAGGGAAAAAGGAAGGAACGACCATGTCAGAAATGATCTATTTTGATAACAGCGCAACTACTAAAATTGCGCCAGAAGCATTACAAACGATGACACAAGTCATGCAGAATTATTATGGTAATCCATCTAGTTTGCATAAGTTGGGTAATGAATCAGCTAAACTATTAAATTCAGCACGTAAACAAGTTGCCGACTTACTTGGGGCACATTCGGCAGAAATATTCTTTACGTCTGGTGGAACAGAATCGAATAACTGGGCCATCAAAGGAACAGCTATGGAAAAAGCTAAATACCATGGTAAGCATATTATTGTTTCTAGTGTTGAACATCCGTCTGTTCGAAATACGATGGAAACATTGAGTCAAGATGGCTTTGATATTACTTATCTACCAGCTGATAAATCCGGAAAAGTCCATGTTGAAGATGTGGCGGCAGCTATTCAAGAGAATACGATACTCGTATCTGTAATGGCTGTAAATAACGAAATTGGTACAATCCAACCTATCGCGGAAATTGGTGATTTATTAGAAAAATATCCAACTATCCATTTCCATGTTGACGGTGTTCAAAGTGTGGGTACTTTTGAAAAACCACTTATTCATAAACGAGTGGATTTGATGAGTTTTTCTGCCCATAAATTTAATGGACCTCGTGGTATCGGCATCTTATATAAGAAACAAAATCGTGTAATCGGTCATTTACTGGATGGCGGTGGTCAAGAAATGGGCCAACGATCAACAACAGAAAACTTAGCGGGGATTGTAGCAACAGCAAAAGCACTTCGAATGGCTTTAACCGAAGCGAAAGAAGTAAAAGCTAAAGAAATTGCAATGCAAGAAAAATTACGTGCCTTTTTAGTTCAACACAAGGATGTTGTACAAGTTTTTAGTCCAGAAGATGCAGCACCGCATGTATTATGCTTTGCTTTAAAAGGTGTCCGAGGAGAAGTAATGGTTCATGCTTTAGAAGAGGAAGATATTATCGTTTCAACGACTAGTGCATGTTCAAGCCGAGCTGTGAATAATACTTCATCAACGTTAGGTGCGATGAAGGTTGATTCAGTTTGGGCTAAACAAGCTATTCGTGTAAGTTTTGGTAAGGAAAATACCATGGCAGAAGTAGATCGTTTTATTGAAGTTTATAGTCAACTAATGAAGAAATTTGAACGTATTCAATAATCTAGGAGGTAATATGAAAGAATTAATTATGATTCGCTATGGTGAATTATCAACTAAAGGGAAGAACAAGCGGAACTTTGTGTCGACTCTAGCGAAGAATATCCGTGAAGCTTTAAGTGAGTATCCAGATATTAAGATCAATCAACAACATGACTTTATGTTCATGGAATTAAATGGTGCGCCTCAGGAAGAAGTTTTATCTGGTCTGGAGAAAGTCTTTGGTATTCAAAGTTTTTCACCGGCTATTGAATTAGAGCGTGATTTTGATTTATTAAAAGAAGCTGCAATTAAATTAGTGAAAGCAGAAATCGCTAAAAATGATGTACAATCATTCAAAGTGGCGACTTCTCGCTCAGACCACAATTATTCAATGGATACAAACGATGTTAACCAAGCATTAGGTGGGTTTTTAGCAGAAGAATTTCCTGAATTAAAAGTTCAAATGAAGAAACCTGATTTAACTATTCGAGTGAAGGTGCGCGAAAAAGATTTCTTGGTTTCGTCTGAGTGGATTAATGGGGCAGGTGGTTTACCGGTTGGTACATCAGCCAATGCTGTTTTGATGTTGTCTGGTGGTATTGATTCACCAGTTGCTGGGTACTTAGCTATGAAACGTGGTATTCGAATTACTGCTGTCCACTTTGCTTCCCCTCCATATACAAGTCCACAAGCTTTAAATAAAGCTAAAGATTTGACAGAAAAATTAACTAAATTTGGTGGCTGGATCAATTTTGTAGAAGTGCCATTTACTGAAACGCAAGAAGCTATCAAAGAGCATGTTAATCCAGCTTATTTGATGACCATTACTCGTCGCATGATGATGCGAATTTCAGATGAATTGCGTAAACGGTATAGAGGATTAGCTATTGTGAATGGTGAGTCTATCGGACAAGTAGCATCACAAACATTAGAATCAATGTTTGCTATCAATGAGGTGACTAGCACACCAGTGATTCGTCCGGTTGTAGCTATGGATAAACTAGAAATTATTGATATTTCACAAAAAATTGATACTTTTGATTTGTCTATTCAACCGTTTGAAGATTGCTGTACGGTATTTGCACCACCATCACCAAAAACGAAGCCAAAATTGGATGATATTGCTTATTATGAAGCAAAATTAGATATTGAAGGTTTGGTACAGCGAGCGGTTGACGGTGCGGTTGGAGAAAAAATTATGCCTGGGTCGCGCAGTATGGAAGATGCAGACAACTTTAGTGACTTGCTATAATGTAAGGGTTAACCCTTTTGAATTGAGTTCTCCTTAAAGTTATTGTTATACTTAGGTTAATCAATTAAAGGAGGAATTAACATTATGGCAACTGTTACATTTAAAGGCGAAGCTGTAGAATTAGAAGGTACTCCGGTAGAATTAAACCAAGCAGCACCTGATTTTGAGGTGAATGAAGTGAATGGTGGCAAGGTAAGTAAATCTGACTTTGTTGGTAAAGTACTTTTATTATCAGTTGTACCAGATATTGATACATCTGTATGTTCCATCCAATCTAATCGTATTAGTGACTATGCTAAACAAGCTGGTGAAGGCGTAGAAGTTGCGACTGTTTCAATGAATACTGATGAATCTTTAAATAATTGGAAATCTGAAAATGATTCTGATATGCGCATGTTAAATGATGCAGCCGCATTTGGTAAAGACTATGGTATTTTCTTACCAGAATTAGGTAAATTAGCACGAGCAATGTTCGTTATCGACAGTGAAGGTAATGTTGTTTATAAAGAAATTGTAAACGAGGTAACAAACGAACCTGACTACGAAAGTGCTATTCAAGCAGTTGACGCCTTAGCATAAAAAGAATCATATCTTAGTCGGTTACAATTATCACTAGTGAAATGATCATAATAAATAAAAGGGTCTACGATGCTATGTCGTAGACCCTTTATTTATATTTAAATTAATTTATAGACCAAAGTAGCTGTATAGTGCAAAACCTAAAGATAAAACGACTGAAGATAACATAAGGATTAACATTATCCAAGTAAAGATTTTACCCGTTTTCTTATCTTTTTTATCGTACATTTTATCGAAGCCACGTTTTTCTGGTTGATGTTTCTTTTGACCTTTACGCATATTAAAACTCCTCATTTTTATTCTCGACTATTATAACACAAAAGTATATTCCTTTCTTCTGATATCTTACAAATGAATTTTTTCAAGATAGTGGTATAATAAGAAGTGAATTATGAATAAGCGCTAAAAATAAGCGTTAAATTTACTATGATTATGATGAGATACTTTTAAATTATGAGATTATTTGATACTATATGAGAAGGTTTTATCATCAAGTTGTTACCTTAAGGAGGAAAATAAATGACTGAAGCACATATTGGTGTTGTCGGAATGGCCGTAATGGGCAAGAACTTAGCGTTGAATATCGAAAGCCGTGGCTATACGGTAGCTGTATTTAACCGTACTACCAGCAAAGCAAAAGCTGTTGTTGATGAAAATCCAGATAAAAACTTAGTTTTTACTGAGACTATGGAAGAGTTTGTAAACTCATTAGAAAAACCTCGTCGTATCTTATTAATGGTACAAGCAGGTAAAGCAACAGATGCAACAATCAGTCAATTGATGCCATTATTAGACAAAGATGATGTGATTATTGACGGAGGAAACACATTCTTCCAAGATACCATTCGTCGTTCTAATGAAATTGATGGTTCTGGTATCCACTTCATTGGTATGGGTGTTTCTGGTGGTGAAGAGGGTGCTCTTAAAGGACCTAGCTTGATGCCAGGTGGCCCTAAAGAAGCATATGATATTGTGGAACCAATCTTGAAACAAATCGCCGCTAAAGCGCCTAGTGATGGCGAGCCATGTGTAACTTACATTGGTCCTAATGGTGCTGGTCATTATGTTAAAATGGTTCACAATGGTATTGAATATGGTGATATGCAATTAATCGCTGAGACATACGATTTATTACGTCGTCATTTAGATTTACCTGTGACAGAAATTGCAGATCATTTTGCAGATTGGAATACTGGTGAATTGGACAGTTTCCTAATCGAAATTACTGCAGATATTTTAACTAAACATGATCCTGAAACAGGTAAACCAATG
>JAEZWY010000004.1 GCA_023442905.1 Bacillota bacterium
CTCATTAAAGTTTGCTGACTTATTTATAGTAGTTCTCACTACTTTGAATTGTTGGTTTCAATTGCTACGCAATTGATTCCCTACACAATTTTGGTTCGTCTTCTTTGTTCAGTTTTCAAAGGTCTATTTCGTTGCCTTGCAGCAACTCATATATCATATCATCTTCATTCAACAACTGTCAAGCAAAACTTTAAAGTTTTTTTCGTGAACATTTTGTTGTCTTCCTGAGCGACTTGATTATCTTACCTCACAAGTTGATATCTTGTCAACAAGTTTTTTAAGAAATATTTTTGCTTGTCTTGAGAACTAACATAGCGTTCTTGACAACTACTTAACAATACCATGATGCAAATCAGTCTGTCAACTAGTATTTTTCAAAAATATTTTGATGAAATATTCCTATAAGAACTATTTCCGTAAAGAGAATTATAGCAAGTAATTTATTTCTATACAAGTATAAATTCAATAAAATATCAAAAAATTGTTTATTCAATTATAAAAAGAACGCAAACCCGTTGATAGATTTACGTTCTCTCAGTTTTATTAGTTAATTAAGGCAATCGGTTCCCAGCACTTTGATATATTTCATACCATTCTTGACGTGTAAATTGAACGTCACTTGCCTTGGCATAATTTAAAATACGATCAATATTGGTTGTACCTAAAACTACTTGCGTATTATCAGGGATTCTTAGCAACCATGCAATCGCAGCTGCTTCATTATCCAATCCATAACGACTGCCGATTTCAGTTAATTTATCATTCAAGTTTTTATAATTTGGATCATTGAAAAATACACCATTTTCACCTTGGATTGGTGACCATGCTTGAATAGCCATATCATGTAATCGGGCATAATCGATTAATTCGCCTCCGCGATTTAAACCTTCTTCTGTTTTAGTATTCACACTGAATCCATAATCAAGTGCAAGTGTATGGGCTGGTGATAGCTGAATTTGGTTTGCCACTAAATCTTGCTTGACATATTTCTTCAATAAATCAACCTGAATCGGCGTATGATTACTCACGCCAAAGTTTCGAACTTTTCCGCTAGTTTCTAAAATATCAAAAGCTTCCGCAATTTCCTTTGGTTCCCATAAAGCATCATTACGGTGTAATAAGAGAATGTCTAAATAGTCTGTTTGTAATCTCTCTAATGATTCATCTACCGACTGTAAAATATGTTCTTTAGATAGATCAAAGAAATTGCGTTTATTATCATCATAAGTGCCTGGTAGATAAATACCCACTTTTGACTGTAAGATAATATTTTCTCTCGGTATATCTAGACCGGCGAAAGCTTCTCCAAATAATTTCTCTGCTCCACCTCTTTCTCGAGCGTAGATATCTGCATGATCAAAGAAAGTTAATCCCGCATCATAAGATTGTTGAATAATTTCTTGTACTTCAGCAACAGATTTCCCTTCAATACGCATACACCCTACCGCTAGATTGGGTACTGTAAGTCCATTTTTACCTAATGAGATATTTTTCATTTATATTCCTCCGAACCGTTTAAAGAAAACGTTTTCTTCTAACTGATAAGAATTATACTTTCTTTAATAGAAAATTGAAAATGAAAACGCTCGTTTTAATTGAATATTTCTATCAATTAATTTAGATTGCATCTGTTCGAATGAATTTCGTTTGTCGATAAGATAGATATAACATCGTAATGGTACCAATCCATAAGATAGGAATCATGATAACTACCGTTGGCATAAAGAATCCGATACCAATGGAGAGTATAGCTGGCAACCCCATAGCTGTTGCTACCATTCCTAAACAATATTGAAAGGAGAACAAATCATGAAACTGATTTTTTTGTAAGATGTTTAATCGAGACGTAATTAATAGTAAACCACCTAGCCCAAGAATAAAAATAGTCAACTGACGAGTCATCACCAGAATCTGGCGACTTTGTGTATTTACTTCAGTTTGATAACTTACCCGTAAACTTTCTATTAAAGCGTCGTTATCCTCTAGGTAATCCTCTAAATTTAAAGGTAGGTTAGCTGTATAACGTGTTTCTTGATCAGTTTGATAGACGAATTGATCTGGAAGTATCAGTAATAGCTTATCAGTTCCTTTTAAGTAGCCATCCAAGTTATCAGCACTTGGTAAAATAACTAATTGCATTTGGTCACCATCTACCACTATATCGGTCTGGTCCGATTTAAACGCGCCATTCTCGTAAGTGAAATTCGATAGCACACTAGCAGTTTCATCCGGTATGATCGTATGTAATTCTTCAAAGGCATTATTAACAGTACCATCTTCTACAGGTTGAAAACTACTTACAAATGGCCAAGTCATAATAATTGACCACAGGACCATTACAAATACTGATTTCCACCAGGTCATTAAATAGCGATGGTAGAAAATATTAGCTGGACTAAATATATCTTTTATATAGTGTATTGGAAACATTTAAGTGATTCGCTCCTTTTTTATGGTGACTTTATTATAACGGAAGTTGCATTGAATCACAGGGATCTTTCATTAGTCGTGAAACTACGGGATTTGTGCTAAAATGAAGTTGTTTTAATGAACATGGAATTCATTTAAAGAAGGAAGGCACATTTATGAAACAAATAAATAAAAAAATTGCTATTATCGGTTTAGGCAATATGGGAACAGCTATCTTAAACGGTTTAGTGAAAGCAGACAGCATTGATAACCAATTAATTATTGGCTCACGCGCTAACCCAGAAAAAGCCGAAGCTGATTCAGCTAAATATGGTTTCCCTATTTTGACAGATAATAAAGAAACAGCTAAGGGTGCGGATGTTATTATCCTTGCAGTAAAACCTTATTTGATGAAAGATGTAGTAAATGAGCTTAAGCCTGTACTCACAGATGAAACGATAGTGATTTCAGTTGCTACCGGCTATAGCTTAACGAACGCAGCTGAACAATTAGGCGGCCGTGTGAAATTTGCTCGAGTGACGCCAAATATTCCCGCACAAGTTGGAGAAGGTATTTCCGGTGTGGTTTTTAACGAAAACTTATCTAAGAATGACCAAAGCTTAATTATGCAAATCCTAAATACTTTCGGATCAGCTGAGCAATTAACCGAAAATCAATTAGATGCCTTCACAGGTATTGCAGGATCTAGTCCAGCGATTATCTTTATGATTATTGAAGCAATGGCAGATGCTGGTGTGGCAAAAGGATTAACTAGACCTCAAGCCTTGGCCTTTGCAAAACAAGCAGTCAAAGGTTCTGCTCAGTTAGCAATTGAATCTGACTTACATCCAGGTGCTCTAAAGGACGCTGTATGTACTCCGGGCGGAACAACTATTGAAGAAGTACGTACCGCTGAGTCGATGAACCTGCGCTCTACAATTATCGAAACGATGATTGCCGGTATTGAAAAGTCGGAAAGTTTATAATTTGCATAAATTGTCAAAAACTTACTTTTATTGCTAGCT
>JAEZWY010000046.1 GCA_023442905.1 Bacillota bacterium
CAATCAGCCAATTAAATCTTGACGTACAGATAAAGACACTTGACTTTGCCTCAGATGGGGTTATAGTAGAAGATATGTGATTTTAGACGATTGATAATGTTACGAGCATGTCAGACTGATATGCTCGTAGCATTTTTTGTTGCTTTGCTTTTTGGAAAATGGCTACTATCCGCCAACTCGGCTTGCAGCTTTGCCAAAAGTTTATACTTATGAAACATGCGGTGAACAGGCCTTTACATAAGTGAATCAAGGGGCCGCTTATGGTATACTATTCATGAAAATAAGGGAGGCCGGCATGAAAAAAGACTATTTTAAACCAACCTGGATGATAGAACGTATCTATCAATTGACACCTGATCAATTAGCCAAACATAATATCAAAGGCGTAATCACCGACCTAGATAACACCTTGATTGCATGGGACAACCCGGATGGGACACCGGAGCTGCGCGCTTGGTTACAAACCATGGAAGAAGCGGGGATACCTGTTGTCATCTTATCCAATAACCATCACGGCCGTGTGAAACGTGTTGCTGACCAGCTAGGGGTACTCTTTACCTCAGATGCTAAAAAACCTTCTCGTAGAGGATTTAGACGGGCCATTGACATGCTTGGTGTCAGCCAGGATGAAGTAGTCATTGTTGGTGACCAACTTTTAACCGATGTTTTTGGTGGTAACCGCCTAGGCATTCGCAGCATCTTGGTCATGCCATTAGTTGAAACAGACTTGGTATGGACCCTATTAAACCGTAAAATTGAAAAATTCTTATTCAAGAGAATTGAAGAAAAACATCCCGACTTGAAGTGGAGGAATAATATTGTCTAACGAAGAAACACTTTATTGCGTTGGTTGTGGTGCTGAAATTCAGACTGACCAACCAGACAAACGCGGGTACACCCCGCAATCTGCCTACCAAAAAGGTATCGAATCAGGATTATTATACTGCCAACGTTGTTTTAAATTGCGTCATTATAATACCCTTGAGAAAGTATCGACATCTGCAGATGAATTTTTAGCCATCTTAAACACCCTTAGTGAAAAAGAAGCCCTTATTGTTAACGTGATTGACATCTTTGACGTAGCAGGCTCTTTAATTAACGGCTTGAACCGTTTTGCAGGATCTAACCCTATCCTAATGGTTGCCAACAAGATGGACGCCATTCCAAAGGCAGTGAAACACAACCGGATTGAAAATTGGTTGCGTAAATACTTGAAAGATAATGGAATTAAAATCGATGATTTAATCCTTACCTCAGCTAAAAAGCGGGCTAATATTGATGATTTATTAGCGAAAATCGATGAAATGCGTGATGGCCGTGATGTTTATGTGATTGGTATGGCTAATGTTGGTAAATCTTCATTGATTAACCGTATTCTTCAAGCCACAGGTGTTGAAGCGGATGTCATTACAACTAGTCAGTTCCCAGGAACGACTTTAGATTTAATCGATATTCCTTTTGACGGTGCAAATGGTAATGAAGCTAGCTTAATTGATACACCTGGAATCATTAACCCAGGCCAGATGACCTCTATTTTAGAAGGAAAAGAATTGGTGGATGCTTTACCGAATAAAGAAATCAAACCTGTGACTTTCCAGCTGAATCCAGAACAAACATTGTTCTTTGGTGGCTTAGCCCGTCTTGATTTTATTGCTGGTGAACGGACGTCCTTCACGGTTTATATGTCTGGTCAGATAAAACCTCACCGTCGTAAATTAGAGGGTTCAGACGAATTTTACCAAGAACATCTTGGTGGGATTTTACAACCGCCTTACCCAGAAAATGAGGCCAATTTCCCAGGACTAGTCCGCAAAGAATTCTCAATCAAAACACCAACAGATATCGTATTTCCAGGTTTAGGCTGGGTTTCAGTAAGTGACCCAGTTCGAATTGCGGCTTACGTGCCAAAGGGTGTTGATATTATTACCAGAGAAAAATTAATCTAGATTTTAGTCGCTTTAAAAGTCGCATAGCATATCAGCTAGAGCAAAATCGGATTTGAGCCTGCATAAATGGAAGGTAGGCTCTTACACCTTGTTATGAAAGGAGACTATTCATTTTGAATAACAAACAAAAGAAATTTTTACGTAAAGAAGCCCATCATTTGAACCCCGTAGCCAACATTGGTAAAAACGGTTTATCAGAAGAGTTTATGGTGCAAATTGATGAGGTCCTAGAAAAACGTGAGTTGGTCAAGGTACATTTATTACAAAATACAGATGAAGAAACTAGTGAAGCGGCAAAAGAAATCGCTGAGGCAGTAGATGCATTTGTTGTCCAAACAATTGGACGTGTGATTACTTTATACCGTCCTTCTTCTGAATCTAAGTATCAAGAAATCTCAGCGCAAGTAAAAGCTTTAGGCTAATTACAGGAGGCAAATTGTGGCAAAGGTATCATTTTTAGACCAAGAAGATGTTCGTTTGATAAATGAACCAGAGACAGAATTAGCGTTTGAAGACAATCCCAATAAACGGATTGGTATTCTTGGGGGTACCTTTAACCCCATCCATAACGGTCATTTATTGATGGCTGAACAAGTCTATGACAAGCTGAAATTAGATGAAGTGTGGTTTATGCCAAACAAGAAGCCACCCCATTCGGAAACCAAAGAAACCTTAGACGACGCCTACCGGGTAGATATGATTGAATTGGCAATCCAAGACAATCCACATTTTAGTCTAGAAGCAATTGAACTCGACCGGGTAGGGAAATCTTATACGGTGGATACTATGGAGATTTTAACGGCCCTGTATCCAACTTATGAGTTCTATTTCATCATTGGGGCCGATATGATCGAAAACTTACCTAAATGGCACCGGATCGATGATTTGATTAAGATCGTGCATTTTGTAGGTGTCGGCCGGGAGGGGTATCAAAATGATACGGACTATCCATTGATTTTTGTAGACGCTGAAGGGATGACCGTGTCATCAACAGGGATCAGAAAATCGGTGGCAGAAAAAGCTTCTATCCGTTACCTGACACCAGAACCTGTTGTTGCCTACAT
>JAEZWY010000106.1 GCA_023442905.1 Bacillota bacterium
CCAGTTTCCATAACGTAAGCACGGTCAGAAATGCTTAACGCTTGCTTGGCATTTTGTTCAATCAATAGTACTGTTGTACCAGCTGCATTAATTTCTTCAATAATATTGAATATTTGTTGAATGAATAATGGCGCTAACCCCATTGATGGCTCATCTAATAATAGTAATTTTGGCTTAGCCATTAAAGCTCTTGCCATGGCAACCATTTGTTGTTCCCCACCTGATAAAGTTGCTGCGTCTTGGCTTAAACGCTCTTTAATGATTGGGAAGTATTCAAATGATTTTTCCATATCCTCTTTTAATCCATCGCGATCTTTACGAGTGTAAGCGCCCATTAAAAGGTTTTCCTTAACTGACATCCCTTTAAATACGTGACGCCCTTCAGGTACTTGAGAAATTCCTGCTTTTACAATCTTCATTGCGTTTGATTTTAGGATATCTTGTCCTTCATAAAGAATTTGACCACTCTTAGCTGGTTTGATACCTGAAATTGTCCGTAAGGTTGTGGATTTACCCGCACCATTTGATCCAATCAATGACACAATCTCGCCTTGATTTACTTCAAAGCTAATCCCTTTAATCGCTTCAATCATGCCGTATGAGACTTTCAAATCTTTTACTTCTAACATTGTCATATTTTACTCGCCTCCTAAGTATGCTTTGATAACAGCTGGATTACTTTGGATTTCACTAGGTGTACCGTGGGCGATCAATTTACCGTATTCTAATACGTAGATACGTTCACACACATTCATTACTAGCGACATATCATGCTCGATAAGGACTACTGTAATGTCGAAATCTTTTTGAATTTGACGGATTAATTCAGTTAAATTAGCTGTTTCATTTGGGTTCATCCCTGCAGCTGGTTCATCCAAGAACAAGATTTTTGGCTCAGTAGCTAAGGCACGAACGATTTCTAGTCGACGCTGTTGACCATATGGTAAGTTTTTGGCTTTTTCATATAGTAAATCTTGCAGGTTAAAGATGCTTAGCAACTCAATCGCGCGTTCTTTTAACTCTTCACGATTCTTATAAAAACCTGGCGTACGCAATACACTTGACCAGAAACTCGCACCATGTTTTGTGTGTAAGGCAACTAAAACATTGTCTAAAACAGTTAAACTGCCAAATAAACGGATATTTTGGAATGTTCTAGCTAAACCATATCGGTTAATTTCACTCGGCTCTTTACCATTTAATAAAACTTCACCTTCGTCAGTTGCTAATTTTACTTCACCTGAACTTGGCACATAAACACCAGTTAATAAGTTGAATAAGGTCGTTTTACCAGCACCATTAGGGCCGATTAAACCAACTAATTCATTCTTTTCTAGTTCGATATTTACATTTGATACAGCGGCCAACCCGCCAAAATTTTTATTTAAATCTTTAATCGTCAATAATGACATGGTTATGCCTCCTCTTTATCTGATGCTTTTTTCTTACGGTTGAATAATTTGCCGAATTGTAATTCAAAATCACCCATCAAGCCAGATGGTTTAAATACCATAATGGCAATAATCGCAATACCATACACAACCATACGTAATTGGCCTAAAGGTGCTAACACTGAGTTTAATAGTCCTAAGGCGATTGCCGCAACGAATGAACCTGTTACCGAACCAATACCCCCGAATACAACGATGATTAAAACATCGATTGAACGTTGGAAAGTAAATTGTGATGGGTTGATTACTGAGAAGTAACCAGCATATAAAGTACCAGCGATTGATGCAGTAATGGCACCAATGACAAAAGCAATGATTTTATATTTAGTTGTTTTTACCCCAACAGATTCAGCAGCAATTTCATTTTCCCGAACAGCGATTGTTGCACGTCCTGGGCTAGAATGAATAAAGTTTACAATTAATAATGTTGTTAAAACGATAAAGATAAACAAAGTAATCCAAGTTACGTTCATTGGAATACCTGAAATACCTGCCGCACCGTTTGTAATTTCTAAGTTTTGAATGATAATACGGATAATTTCTGAAGCCCCTAAAGTTGCAATCGCTAAGTAGTCACCTTTCAAACGTAAGGTAGGAACCCCTACGATTAAAGCAACGATAGCTGCTAAAACAGCCCCAGCAGCCATACCAGCATAGAAACCGATTGGTCCTGGAATTTGCGTTGAAAGGATGGCACCAACGTAGGCACCAATCGCCATAAACCCTGCGTGACCAAGCGAGAATTGTCCCGCATAGCCTACTACTAAGTTCAAGCCAACAGCTAGGATCATATTAATCCCAATTGTCACCATAATATTTTGATAGAACGACGTTACTAATCCCATTAAATAGGCTGCCATGATTAAGAAGAATAGTCCCAAAATCACACAAATCCAAGTAATTGTTGATTTAGTAAAGAAGTTTTTTGCCCATGATTCTTTTTTCATCATAACCCTCCTATACTTTCTCTTGTGTGCCTTTACCTAACAATCCGCTAGGTTTGAAGACTAAAACAATAATCAAAATCAGGTAAACAGCAGCATCACGCCATGTTGATAAACCGATCATTGACACCATTGACTCAACCACACCGATAAAAATACCACCTAACATGGCACCAGGAATTGAACCAATACCACCTAGTACTGCGGCTACGAAAGCTTTAATACCTGGTGTTAGTCCCATAGTTGGCGAAATAGAGTTATAGTAGATACCTACTAATACCCCACCAGCACCAGCTAAAGCTGATCCAATAGCAAAAGTAAAGGAAATGATATTATCTACAGAAATCCCCATTAAACGTGCTGCATCAGCATCTACCGATACCGCTCGCATACCTTGCCCCATTTTTGTTTGACGAACAATGTATTGTAGGGCAATCATCAAGATAATCGTTACAATGAAAATCACAACTTGTTGTGTTGAAATCGTAAATAAACCTAAATCTAATGATAAGTTTGGTAATGATGTAGGGAACGCACGAACTTCTGGTCCTACAAAGTAAATCATAAAGTTTTGTAATAGGTAAGATACCCCAATAGCCGTAATTAAGGCTGCAATACGTGTTGATTTACGTAAAGGTTTGTACGCCACACGTTCAATAATTACCCCTAAAATTGCTGTAAAAATCATAGTTAAAATAAGTGCAGGAATGATATTCATCCCTAATCCCGTAATTAACCAAAAACCAAAAAAGGCCCCAACCATATAAACATCACCGTGCGCAAAGTTAATCAAGCCGATAATTCCATATACCATTGTATAACCTAAAGCCATAAGGGCATAAATACTACCCAAAGAGAGTCCGTTTACAAGCTGTTGCAAAAACATCTCCATTTATTTCACTTCCTTTTCCTTTTTTGAATACTTGTGAGTTGCCCCACGGCAAATATAATCCAACATTATATTTGTTCATCTTTATTAATAAAGTATGTACTTACTCATGTAACATTTAATATTTTCAACTTTCTGTCATCCCTGCCATTGCAGAAGTTGACCTAGTTACCGCAAATACCATAAGAATAAGACTGGTTTTATTATAAGAATATGCCAATTCTTATGCAATCTTTTTTAATAATTTTCTAATTTTGTTTTAAAACCGTAACACTTTTGATGATGTTAACGCTTTATTTCCTCATTTTTCAGCATAAAATAAGGGAAGTCCTAGTATTAAAAAGACAAACATGTACAAAGTTTGCATTTCATCTAGAACTTCCCAAATTTGTTTTTTATTAAATGGTCAGACTACTCTATTCACTCACGATGTCGTCTGGAGAGATTGTAGTAGAACCTACAACTTCACCTTCTTGCATTTCTAGAATGTAAGCTGTCTTGATTGGATTATGTTGGTCATCGAATGAGAATGTACCGGTCGAACCAGCAAATTCTTCTGTTTCTTCAATTGCAGCAGTTACTGCAGCTGGATCACCTGATCCTGCACGTTCAATAGCGTCAATCGCTAAGTTGGCAGCATCGTAACCTAAAGCAGCAAACATGTCTGGTGTTTTACCGTATTCAGCTTCATATGCTTCAATAAATTCTGCCGTTGCTTCTGTTGACCCTTCACCAGTTGTATAGTGAGAAGTGTAGTAGAAGTCGGTTACATTTTCTGCACCCGCTAAATCAATAAACTCTTGGCTACCAAAACCATCTGGTGCCAAAATAACTGCATCCATTCCTTTTTCACGTGCTTGTTTAACGATCGGACCACCCTCTGAATAGTAACCAGCTATAAAGATTACATCCGGATCAGTAGAAGCAATGTTATTTAGGATTGAATTAAAGTCTGAATCACCTGCAATATATGACTCATTTGCTACAATATTACCTTGGAACTCTTCTTCAAACGTAGCAGATAAGTTCTGTCCGTAATCAGTTGAATTGTCCTGGATAATTGCAGCAGTTTCATAACCTTCACCATTAGCAAAACTCGCAAGTGCTGAACCTTGGAAAGCATCTTGGAAAGCTACACGGAAAACATATTCTAATGTATTACCAGAACTATCAACTGTAAGTGTGTCACCCGTTGCAGCTGGCGCAATCATTGGGATTTGAGCATTTGTTCCAGTTGGAATTTGTGCTTCAAATGCACCGGTTGTTGCTGGTCCGATAATCATTTGTACATTCTCTTCATCAATTAGGCGGGTTGCCGTATTGGCAGACTCATTTGGATCAGTACGGTTATCACCTTCTACATATTCGATCGTTTGACCGTTTATGCCACCGGCTTCATTAGCTAATTTGAAAGCTAATTTAACCCCTTCATTTGCTGGGCCACCATAGGCTGCACCAGCACCAGATAAGTCCCAGTTCCCACCAATCTTGATAGTATCTCCAGTACTTTCGCTAGTTGAACTTGCATTATTAGATGTTTGCGTCACTGAACCACAGGCCGCTAACATCATTAAAGAACCCATTGTTAAAAGCATTTTTTTCATTTTCATCATAAATTCCTCCAAATTTTATATTTGGAACAATAAAGATAAGACTAACATTAGTATAAGATGGTTCTTTCTAAAAAGCAATTCATTTTTAATTTTATTTTAATTTTTAAGATGTTAATCTGACAAAGCTAATTAGTTCGCCAAATCTTCTGGGCTTACTGCCGAAGTGGATACTTCCTCACCATTTTCCATTTCAATGATATAAGCAGTTTTTACTGGGTTGTGGTCTTCATCAAATGAGAATGTACCAGTTACACCTTCAAAATCAGTTGTTTCTGCTAAGGCATCTGTAATTGCTTGACGATCATCTTCACCAGCACGTTCTGCTGCATCTGCTACTAAGTAAGCTGCGTCATAACCTAAAGCATCAAACATATTTGGTGTTGAACCATATTCTTCTTTAAATGCTTCGACGAATTCAGTTGTTTTGTCTGTTGCACCTTCACCAGTTGTATAGTGTGCTGTGTAGTAGAAGTTATTTACGTTACCAGCACCAGCTAATTCAACAAATTCTTCTGCTCCGAAACCATCTGGTGCTAAGATTGCTGAGTCAATACCCATTTCACGGGCTTGTTTCACAATAGATCCACCTTCAGTATAGTAACCAGCAATAAAGATTACATCAGGGTTTTTAGAAGCTACATTATTTAAGATTGAATTGAAGTCAGTATCACCGGATACATAAGATTCAGTACCAACGATTTCTCCTTCAAAAATTTCATCGAACTCAGCAGCTAAATTCTGACCATAGTCAGATGAGTTATCTTGGATAATTGCTGCCGTTTCATAACCTTCTTGGTTAGCAAATTCTGCTAATACAGCACCTTGGAAAGCATCTTGGAAAGGCACACGGAATACATATTCTAATACATTACCAGAACTGTCCATTGTTAATGAATCACCTGTAGCTGCTGGTGCAACAATTGGCACACTTGCAGCTGTCGCTGTTTGAATTTGGGCTTCAGTCGATCCTGTTGTATCTGAACCAACTAAAACAGAGATATTCTCTTCATCAATTAAACGAGCAGTTTGCGTAGTAGATTCTGTTGCGTCTGACTTGTTATCTACAGAAATATAGTTAACATCCTTTCCTAATACACCACCATCTTCATTAATTTCTTTGAAGGCTAATGCTTCACCATCATTAATCGCCGTACCATAAGCAGAGAATGCACCTGATAAACCAAAGTTTCCACCAACGTTGAAAGTTTCATTATCTGCAGTAGTTGATGCACCAGAATTGCTAGTAGATGTTGCAGCACCACATGCAGCTAAAGTAACAGCGGAAAGTAAAGTTAAAGCTAATTTTTTAAATTTCATCTATATGTCCTCCCCAGAACGATATTTTTTTGATTTAGTTTTGACTCATATTTAAACCCTAGTGCTAAATTATTATTTCCCATAAAAAAAACGACAGCCCCTTCAGGACCGTCGTTCTAACCAAGGCCCCTCTTTAACGAGAAATAGGACCCTACATATTTGTAGAATCCCCTTAGTTAATAATAATAATAATGTTGGCATAGGTTGGTGAAACAAGACTATTCACATAATATGATTGTTTTACTGCTGTTTTCATCTTGTTTCACTACCTTTCTAATTTGTTCTTAATGAGTTGCTATTAATATAGCAGAGTTTTGTAACAGTTACAAGCTATTTATTAAAATTTTGCTAGAAAATTCGTATAATCTTTTTAACAAAGAAAAAGTACTAAACTTATTCTGGCGCTACCGCTGTTGATCCAACTACTTCGTTATTTTGAATTTCTTGGATGTAAGCCGTTTTATTTGGCGTATGGTCATCTTTCATTGTAATAGCACCTGTTACTCCTTGGAAATCAGTTGTATTTGCTAAAGTTTCAGCAATCGCTTGATTATCTTCTGATCCAGCTTCTTCTACTGCGTTTGCGTATAGATAAACCGCATCATAACCTAAAGCAGCAAACTCATCTGGTGCTTTACCATAAGCCTCTTCAAAGGCTGCTGAGAATTCTTGTGAAGCTTGTGATGCATCTTCATCAGAAGCAAAGTGAGAAACAAAGTAAATATCATTCATATTCTCTTCGCCAGCCAATGAGCTCAACTCTTCTGATGCCAAACCGTCTGGTCCAACAATTGCCGCTTCAATACCCATTTCACGGGCTTGTTTAATAATTGTTCCTGCTTCAGTATAGTAACCCGCGATGAAGATTACATCTGGATTTGAAGATTTAATATTGGTCAAGATAGATGAGAAATCCGTATCTCCTGACACGTAAGATTCAGTTGCTACTATATCCCCTTCAAAGGCTGTTTTAAACTCATCTGACAAGATTTGTCCATAGTCTGAAGAATTATCTTGCATAACTGCTGCAGTTTCATAGCCTTGATCATTTGAAAAACGAGCAATCGCGCCCCCTTGGAAAGAGTTTAGAAAGGCTACTGAGAATCCATATTCATAAGCCTCACCATTGGCATCTAAAGTTGCACCGTCACTTGTTACCGCTGGTCCGATGAAAGGTACTTGTGCTTGTGTTGCCGCATTAATTTGTGCTTGATAGTTAGCTGTTAACGAAGGTCCAACAATTGCTGATACGCCTTCTTCATCAATCAAACGCGCAGCAGCAGATGCTGATTCATTGGCATCAGATTTATTATCTGCTTCAACATATTCAATTTGTTTACCATCAATACCACCTGCTTCATTAATCTCTTCAACAGCTAGCTTAGCCCCATTATTAATATCATTACCGTAACCCGCTGCTGAACCAGTTAGTTCAAAGTTCCCACCGATTTTAACCGTATCTGAACTAGTATTTGAATTTGAGCTAGACGTTTGCGTTAAATTCCCACAACCCGCAATCACCATTGTTGAAAGCAACATTACTGAGAAACGTTTAATACCTTTAATATTCATCATAAATCCTCCTATATTCACACTAAATATTTTATTATTGATTTTTTACAGATACCTTTTGGCCATTCATTAGGAAAAAGGCATTCATACCCTCAAAAACCATCTCTACGTTTTCATTACCCTCCTCTTTAATTAGCCCAAATTGAACCAAATAAAAAAGCCAGCACTTCGTGAAATACGAACCACTGGCTAATTAGCTAGGCCCATATTTCATGAGAAAAAGGACCCTACATCATGTTGTAGAACCCTAACTAAGCTAATAAAAGTAATAACGATGCGTAAGAATTACGAATTGGGCTTGAGGCCCAAACAGCCATTGATTGATCTTTATTCATGGTACCTCGCTCCTTTTCGTTTTTCTGAGTTGATTATAATATACCAAATTAAATTCTAATAATAAAGCCTTATTTTAATCAATTTATAATTTTATTTTAAACCTATTGACAGTATCCCCTAAATTGACTGTAACCGCTTTTATTAACACTTTTTTTGCTCGCTTTTACTCATTTATACATTTTTGATTCTATTTAGAAATCATGTACAAAAGCTTTGCTATACTTAGGTTAAAACAAACGGAGGAGTGAAGTTATGACGTCTATAATTCAAATGATTATTCTGGTGATGATCATGTTAATCGGGTTTGTTGCTGAACGACAACAAATATTCAGTGACCACATCCAAAGTGACATGGCTCAAATGATTACTGTAATTACTGCACCCGCTTTAATCCTATCCACCATTAATTCGTCCGGTGATTTAGGCACAAAGGGCGACGCCATTAACTTTCTCATTATCGCTTTTATCACTTGGTTTATTTTTATCGCTTCGTCTTTCTTTGTACCCAAATTATTAAAGGCACCCAAAAGCATAATGGGAACTGTCCAGTTTCTCACTGTTTTTCAAAATAACGGTTTTATGGGCCTCCCCTTAATTCTCGCTTTATATGGACCTGGCGCTATGTTCTATGCATCTTTAATAAATATCCCTACTAATCTCTTTATCTATAGCTTTGGTGTTTGGGCGATGGGTCGCGGTAATGATACTGATTTAAATCCAGGTCAATTAGCCAAAAAACTTTTCCTTTCACCAGGATTTTTAGCAGGATTAGCTGCCTTGATCTTCTTCCTGATGGGCTGGCAGCTGCCATCAATCCTTGAAGAAACGATGTCTATGGTCGGAGCTGCAACCACACCTTTAGCAATGATGGTTATTGGGATGGCTATTGCCCATTCAAATGTCCGTAATGCTTTTGCAGATGCTCGTGTATATCTGTTAATGACCATCAAAATGATTGCTTTACCAGTAATTATTTTCCTTATATTCCGTCATTTTATCAGCAATGAATTGATTCTTTCTACCTTGATAGTGACGATTTCAACACCCGGTCCAGCAGTTGCCACTTCATATGCCTTACTATACAAAGGAGACGTCACTTTCTCTACTAATTATGTCTTTCTTTCGACGCTTGCTTCCGTTGCCACTATCCCCTTATTAATAAATATCTTGGACTTAGCCTAAAACTAAATGACAATTCACGGTTTTAATAAATAATGAACATCAAACAAAGATGGCTATTTCTCGTTTAACCGAGACAGCCATCTTTCATTTTTATATTGGTGCATCATCACCTGATACTTCCTCTACTGGTACAACTTCATTCGATGTTCTCTTTATCTAATGATTCACTGGCGTCTGCTAACAAGGCTTGATATTCAGCCTTAAAAAAAGAAGCAGGTTTCCTATTACCGGAAATCTGCTTCATATGAAATAATATTACAAAGTTTAGCTACCAAAAGAAACTTTGATATCTTGATCATATTGATTATCTAGCATACCACGTTGGCAGTATGCGATGTCGTCTTCAATGCGGCAAATCTTAACCAATTCGTTTTGAACGAATTCGCCATCAGGAATTGCACTTTTTGCCTTGTAAACCATTTGATCCACTAAGACGCGAATTTCGCCGGAGTGATCTTTTGTCACTGGTTCAACGACAATTGCTACCCTATTCATCAACATTACTATCTCCTAAATATCTAAATACAGCCATCAGTCTTACCTATTTTATAATCTTTATAAAGGCCTGTCAAATATTGCTAGGATAGGTTTTTTCCCTTATTTTCTCATTGAAAACGTATTATTGTGTCTAGCAATTCTATAAAGCCCATGTTTCTTCATATAAGGGGCTGTCAATTACTTTCAAATCATCCGCTATCAAGGGCATGAACCCCATCTGATCTAGAACATCTTTATACAAGTCAAGACCCGGTGCTAGTTCAGTTAAAACTAGTTTCGCTTCTTTATTCAATTCAAAAACTGCTCTATCTGTCACGACTGTTACGCTTTTGCCAGCTTCAATGGCTCTTGGTCCATTAAAAGTGACATAAGATAATGGACTAACAAACTTACTATTATCTCCTTGTGCATCAATCACGAGCTGGTTATTTTCAATATGACTTTGATCTTTCACTTTAAAAGGACCTACAAAAATAATATCTTTAGCACCTTCCGCAATATCCATCATCCCGCCTGGGCCAATGATGCGGTTTCCTAATACAGTAGTATTTACATTCCCATATTGATCCATTTCACCAAATCCAAGAACTGTCGTATCCAGTCCACCTCCATGGTATAGGTCAAACATGTCACCTGAATTGATCACTGCTTCGGCATTATAATTTGGTCCGTAGTCAAATCCAGGCGCTGGCAATCCGCCGACTGCGCCTAAATCCGTTGTGAAATGATATTGGTCTAGTAAACTGGCTTCATAAAATAAATTAGATACCATACACGGGAGGCCGACCCCTATATTAATAATCGTATCTCGCTTCAGTTCTAAGGCTGCACGGCGCGCAATCACTAATTTAGCTGATAATGGTGCTGGTTTAATTGGTAGGTGCTGGCTTCGAATTTCATTTGAAAGTAAGGGACTATAAGCTGTCAAAAAGGTTTGTTGATGGTATTTTGTCTGACCCTTATATATATAATCCACTAAAATACCTGGCACGAGAACAGCGTTAGCTGGTAAAGTTCCTTTTTCAACTACTTGTTCCACTTGAGCAACCACTATTCCACCTGAATTCTTGGCTGCAGTAGCCATTGTTAAAGCTTGGAGATTCATAGGCTCATGCGTAAAGGCCAAATTCCCCTGCGTATCAGCATAGGTTGCTTTGATTACTGTCACGTCAATACCAATACTTTTGTAAAATAGCCACTCCTCATCTTGGAGATGTTCAACTGTCATTAAGTCCGCTTGCTGGTGTGCTTTATCTGACATTTTCCCACCAGTTTGACGCGGGTCTACGTAAGTATCCAGTCCCACTTTCGTCCATACACCCGGCCCTTTTTCTGCAGCATTACGATAGAGTAAGCCAATCGTTCCTTGTGGTATGATGAATAATTCAATTTGATTGTCTAAAGCAGCCTGGCCAGTTAATGGGGCACCATGGATATGGGACCCAATATAGCGTTTTAGTAATCCGGGGGCTAATAATTGGTCAATCCCGGTTCCTTCACCCCGACTAAGTCCAGCAACAGACATGACAGTGATATTTTTTGGATGAGCGGTTTGATCGTAATGCTGGCGTAAGGCAACAAAAAATTCTTCCGCCAGTCCACCAATGCCGCTAGTTGTAAAGGCGATGCGCGCCTCATCTTTCACTACGGATACGATTTCTTCTATTGAACGCTCTTTACTTTTCATATTTTCCATGGTCCACCTCTCATTTCTATTCAAATCTTCAATAAAAATAGCGAACTAAGACACTCGCACCTAGTCCGCTTCAAGACTTTTATATAAACTATCCTATACAAAGGCGCTAAATCCTGTTAAATGTCGCCCAATAATCAGACTATTTACTTCATGAGTCCCTTCATATGAATAGATAGCTTCTGCATCCCCAAAATATCGGGCAACGTTCGCATCTACCGTAATCCCATTACCCCCGCAAATCTCTCGACCTAAAGCTACAGTTTCTCTTAACAAGCGGGCATTTTGCATTTTAGCAATAGAAGCCGGTACTTCAGCATATTCACCCTTAGTTTGTCTTTCAGCCAGTCGATAGGATAAGGATAAGCCTGTTGATGCATTGGCCTGCATTCTGGCTAATTTTTCCTGGGTAATTTGGAATTGACTCAGCTTTTTACCAAATTGTTCCCGTTGACCAGTGTAATCTAAAGCTGCTCTTAAGGCGCCGGCATGCCCACCTGCTGTGATATGAGAAACGTCAGCACGTGTCGCATAAAGGATACGCGAAACATCTTTAAATGACTGGATGTTGGGTAGTCTAAAGGCTTCAGCTACTTGCACATTATTTAAATGAATATGACCGTTTTGTACTAGCCTGAGGGCTATTTTCCCATCAATCTTTTCTACGGTAAGGCCCTCGGTTGCGGTTGATACCATGAAACAAAGGATATCATTATTTTCTGGGTTACGGGCAAATACTGGAATGAAATCAGCTGAACCTGCACCGCCAATCCACCGTTTCTCACCGTTTAATAGCCAATTATCACCGTCTCTTACTGCTATTGTCGCCATACCACCAGCAATATCTGAACCATGATCGGGCTCTGTTAGTGCAAAACAAGTCTGCCACTCAAAGCTAGCAAATTTTGGTGCGAAATAATCAATTTGTTCCTGACTCCCGCCCAATAGTAAGGTAGTAAAGCCTAAACCTGCATGCACCGTCATAAAAGTTGCTAAGGACATATCCGTTCGAGCCAATTCATAATAGCGGAAAAGGTTGAAGTACTCACTCACTTTATAAGCTTGTTGGTCTGCTTTGAATAGGCCTGGATGGTTCATTAAACCAAGGTCACCAATCAATTTAAAGCCCTCAAAAGGGAAAGTTTCCTGCTTCCAGTGATCTTTTAATGTCGGAGCTATTTGATTATCTATGACTTGACGCAATTTGTGTAATAGTTCAACTTCTATTTCAGTCAATTTTTGACTAAAACCGTATACGTCCTCAGGATATAATTCTGCAAGTATTTGGTGTTTATCCATATGCCTATCCTCCTACTTAAATACAGCCGAAAGCTTAGTCATATAGGCATGGCGTTCTCGGAAGCCTGTAATGAGTTCTTCAAATATTTCATCAACAGTCATAATCTCATTAATCCGCCCCACACCTTGACCCATGCTGAGTTGTGCATGTTGGACATCGCCATTTTGCATGGCTTCATAAGACCGACGTCCTGAAATCAAAGGCATTAGTGTTTCAAGCGTTGCCCCTTCCTTTTCCGCTTGAAGAATTTCTTGAGCCATTTCATTATTAGCCACCCGCATCGCATTTCTTAAAGATTTCATGGTTAACACAGTTCCATTTTCTGGTATCTGCAATAAGGCCTGGCGGTAAATATCAGAGGCATTGACTTCTGGTGTTGCTAAAAATCTGGTAGACATTAAGACGCCGTCTACCCCTAAAGCCATTGCTGCATATAGGCTTTTACTATCCACAATCCCACCAGCAGCCAATACTGGAACAGAAATTTTCTCTACCGCTTTAGCCCAAAGTACCGGACCAGAAACAAGGTCTACTCCTGGATGGCCACCGCCTTCAGCACCAACAAAGGCGATAATATCTGCACCATCTTTTTGAGCTGCTAAGCCATGGCGGATAGAAGTAACTTTATGGATGACTTTAATACCGGCATCTTTCAAAGGCTGGATAAAGTTTCTTGGCCGTTGACCAGAAGTTTCAACTACTGGTACCTCCTCTTCAACCAAGACTTGAATATAATCCATAATTACTTCTGGCATAGCTACTTCAGGTACTAATGAAATGTTGAAGCCAAAAGGTTTATCAGTTAAAGCTTTCATTTTTTGGACTTCAGCTCTTAAACTATCTACATCCGGGAAAGCCATGGACGGTACCACCCCAAGTCCACCAGCATTTGACACGGCTGAAGCAAGTTCAGCCAGTGACATATACTGCATTCCTCCTTGAATAATCGGATACTGAATATTGAGCATTTCAGTGACACGCGTTTGCATATTGGATCGCTCCTTCTCATATTAACGATTAGAGGTTATCAAATAGGCCTGCACTTATCATGAAAGTTCATTATCCGCACCATCAATATCTGATAACCGCTAATTATTCCTCATCTAGAAAGTCATATTTCAGACTTTGATTTTCTAAATAAAAATTCTCTAAAATAGATTGGTACACAAAATTTTCAACTTTTGAATACCCTGCTTTTTTCTCACGTACTAAGGTTGGAATGTAGGGAATAGGGTCTTCAAATCTTTTCTCAACAATCCCCATCTGATTTAATTTTGAAATAAATAAACTAAAATATACTGTTGGTAATAGCGCCACCAATTGATTATAGAGGACGGTTTCAATCATGTAGTCCCAAGATCCTGATGTAAATAATTGAATCGCCTTAGAATCATGAGCCCGTAATTTTTCCATAACTAGATCATGTACTACGTCTTCCTTGTTATAAGTCACATAATGATAGCCATCTAGGTGTGACCACTTAAGCAAGCGTTTCGTCACTAAGGGATGATCTGGTCCCATAAAAGCCACGATTTCTGTTCGCACTAATTGGTGAGATTCATATTTATTTTCATCTAATGTTTCAGGTGGTACTAAGACAGCCATATGTATCATATTATCTTGTAACATCCGGTATAAATCATTGGTCCCCGCCTCTACAATCTCAATATGAGCATCTGGATTTTCAATAAGAAATTGTGGAATAAATTTATTAAAGAAAAATCTTAAGTAAGTTGGGTGGATACCAATCTTTATCCGTCCCTTATGAACAAGTGATTCTTTCTCAATGACTTGTTCCAAATTGTTATACTGGTTCAACACTTTTAAAGCTGATCCATAGACACGCATCCCTGAATCGGAAACGCTTACAATTCTGCCGTTCTTTCGGTTAAAAAGCGATACACCTTGCTATTTTTCAAAATTCTTAATAAATTGGCTTAAGGCAGACTGTGAGACAAAAAGATTTTCTGCGGCAACGGTTAAATTACCATTTGATTTTACAATTTCCACAAAATACTGCATTTGGTTAATGTCCATATTTATTGGCCCCTTTACGTTTCTTCTTGCCAATAGTTTAACATACCAAGCTATTTCCCTTGGAACTGAGGCTTTCTTTTCTCCAAGAAAGCAGTGACCGCTTCGTGGTGATCTTCGGTTAAGGAAGCCTTACGCATATATTTCGCTTCTAGTTGGTTATTCTCTAAAGCTTTTGGATATTGTAAGTCATACATCAGCGCCTTTTGGTAGGCGATAGCCACAGACGGACTAGCAGTAAAACGACTAGCCAAATCTAAAGCCGACTCTAGTAAATCTGCATCAGGCACGACTTGATAAACTAGGCCATAGCTTTCAGCTAACTTGGCTGTGATCGGTTCATTTAGCATAACGTGGCGGTTGGTCCGGTAGACACCTATAGACTGACTCAAATTAAAGAGTAGACTAGTATCACCTGGAAAAGCCATCTGGATAAAGGCTGTCACTAGTTGCGCCCCTTCTCCCATCAATATAAAGTCACAAGCCAAGGCTAACCCTAAGCCAGCACCTGCTGCCACACCATTTACAGCTGCGATCACAGGTTTTGACGACCCACGAATAGCTGCAACCATCTCACCAGTTTTCACCACACCCAATTCAGGAATTCCCTCCCCAGTTGCTACTAAGTCTTTGAATTGACGAATGTCACCACCGGCACAAAAGTATTTTCCAGCCCCTGTAATCACAATCGCTTTAACATCTGGATCATCTTCAACCGATGATACTGCATCAATCACTTCCTGATAAGTAGTTTCAGAAAAGGCATTGCCGGAAGCTTCACGATTAAAGGTGATTCTTGCAATTTGATCTTTAATGGTAAATAAAATTGTTTCAAACATTGATCTACTCCTTTGCAAAATGGGCAAGTGACTAGTTAAGCCGATAGATTTTGCATAACTTAACTAGTCACCGCTAACATCTTGTTTAGCGAATATATTCAAAAACACCCGCAGCACCCATACCGGCACCGATACACATGGACACCATGCCGTATTTACTGTCTTCACGTTTGCCCATTTCAGCTAGCAACCTTGATGTTAAAATCGCTCCTGTTGCCCCTAATGGATGTCCTAGGGCAATTGCACCACCGTTGACATTGGTGATAGACTGGTCAATCCCTAATTCACGAATAGACGCTAAAGCTTGGGAAGCAAAGGCCTCGTTTAACTCGATTAAATCTAAATCATCTAAGGTTAAGCCAGTGAGTTCTAAAACTTCTGGGATAGCATAAGCTGGTCCAATCCCCATATATTTAGGGTCAACGCCGACAGCCTTAAAACCAACAAAACGCGCAATTGGTTTAACACCCAATTCTTTGACTTTATCCCCTGACATTAGGACAACAAAGCTTGCACCGTCAGAAATTTGTGAAGCTGTCCCTGCTGTCACAGTACCATCTGCCTTAAAGATCGTCCGTAATTTTCCTAAAGTTTCCATTGAAGACTCTGGACGAATGCCTTCATCTTGGTCAAATATTTCTTCTTCTACCTGTGGTCCTTGTGCGGTATAGCGCACTTTATGAGTAGTAACTGGGATAATCTCATCCTCAAAACGACCAGAAGTTTGTGCTTGATGGGCCCGACGATGACTTTCTACCCCAAATGCATCTTGGTCTTCGCGGCTAACCTGGTATTTACTTGCTACATTTTCAGCCGTTAACCCCATTGGATACGACACACCCGAATCTTCTGCTTGTAAGGTTGGGTTATTCGTTACTTCATTTCCACCCATTGGGACTGCACTCATAAACTCAACACCACCAGCTACTAGAACATCTGATTGTCCAGCAATAATCGCATTGGCTGCTATTGCAATAGTTTGTAATCCTGATGAACAATAGCGGTTAACTGTTTGACCAGCAACTGTATAAGGTAACCCCGCCCGTAAAGCAATCGTACGGGCAAAGTTCATCCCTTGTACCCCTTCTGGAAAGGCAGATCCGACAATAACATCCTCAATTAAGTCTGGATCAAAGTCACCTTCAATGCGGTCAATGACCCCTTTTAAGACTTCAGCAGCAACATCATCTGGACGCTCATTGGCTAGGGCACCATTTGGTCGCCCTTTACCAATCGCTGATCGTCCATAAGAAACGATATAAGCATCTTGCATCATTTGTTCATTCCTTCCTCATTTCATCCACTAGTTACGTAACGGTTTACGTGTCTCTAACATATAAGCAATCCGTTCATATGTTTTTTGATTCTTCGCTAATCTAAGGAAATGCATTTTTTCTAGTTGTTGTAACCAGTCTTGGTTCACTAAAGTGCCCTCAGGTAAGTCGCCACCTGTCATGATTTCTGCAACGGTTAAGCCCAATTCCATATCATAGTCACTGATAAAATGTCCCAGTCGCATCGCATCTAATTGCCCTTCCACAACTGCTTTGAAGTTGGTACCTAGAATTGGGAAGTTCACTTTAGTCCGTGGGATATAGTTAGTTTTAGCTAAGTAAGTTAACTTGTCTAAGGCAATCTCTACTACGCTATCACTAGCCGCGACAATATCATCAGACGGTCTTAGATAGTATTTATCCCTAGCTTCATAGGCTGACATCGATACATCACCAGAGGCTACACGGGTAATGACATCCCCTAGGATACGCATTTTTGCATCTTTTTGGATTGGCATATTCATGACACGTTCCGTTAATTCCGCTAAACCACCGCCACCAGGAACTAAACCAACACCAACTTCAACTAAGCCGATATAAGATTCCGCTGCAGCGACAATGTAAGGTGACGCTAAAACCAATTCTGCCCCACCACCAAGTGCACGGCCACGAACAGCTGTTACAATTGGTTTTGTTGCGTAGCGAACCCGGTTAACCGCTTCATGCAGTTCACTGATTGTTTGACCAATTAGATCATCCACACCACCAGACTCAATGGCTTCCTTCATCATATTCAAATTCGCACCAGGACTGAAATGTGGCCCATTTGAATAGATCACCATACCCACATAGTCACCCGATTCTAATGCATCCACAGCTTTGATCAATTCAGCTGATAAATCACCTGTAATCGTGTTATTGGGTGTGTGGAAGTTAAATAATAATTGCTTATCATTAATGACACTTAAGGTGGATGCTTCCGTTTCCCAAATATTCGCATCTACTTTTTCACTCATTGGCGTTAGGTTCTCAAGGATTTCTCCTTTTTTGTAAAATGGCTCACTACGATTTGCTAACCATTCTGGTAGCGGACCTATCTCTTTTCCAATACGGTCTTTCACCCGCTCAAAGCCCATTAAATCCCAAAGTTGGAAGGGCCCGACTTTCCAATTGAAGCCCCAAACCATCGCACGGTCAATATCTTTATAATCTACTGCCGCTTTAGGAATATTATTGGCTGCATAATAGAAGGTACTCGCTAAAGTTTCCCAAAGGAATTGACCAGCTGTATCTGTAGCATTAAAGATGACGTCCATATTCTTTTTCAAATTACTAGAGAACTCAGCTAAAATAGGTAGATTCGGTTTTTCAGCTGGTACATAAGTCAACGTTTCTGGGTCCAATACTAAACGTTGACGGCCTTCTTTTTTATAAAATCCATGCCCCACCTTGTTTCCTAAAGCACCGTTTTCAACTAATTTGCCAATTAAAGTCGATTGATTGAAATAAGGTTTTTCACTTGGATCTTGCATCAAACCACCAACTACAAAAGTAGCTACATCGTTCCCGACTAGGTCAGATAAACCATAAGTTCCAGTGCGTGGTCGGCCAATCGCTTTTCCTGTTAGGGCATCTACTTCAGTGATTGACAAACCGTCACGTTCAGCCCGGTACATAATGTCACTCATAGAGTGAGTCCCTGTTCTATTTGCGATAAAGGCGGGTACATCATTGGCTACAACGACCCCTTTACCTAATCTTTGTTCGGTAAAAGCTTTTAATCGGTTAATTGTTTCTTCAGAAGTCGCTTCCGTGGGGATTAACTCCACTAATTTCATATAGCGTGGTGGGTTAAAGAAATGCATACCCAAGAATCGCTCACGCTCGTCCCCCTTAAAGACCTTGGCAATGGCTTTAATTGGGATACCAGAAGTATTGGTTGCTAAAATGGCTTCTGGTTTAGCAACTGCAGCAATTTTTCCCCAAATACCATGTTTAATCTTGATATCTTCTTTAACTGCTTCAATAAAAATATCAGCGTCTGAAGGTGCTTTTAAATCATCATCAAAGTTGCCATAGGTTAAATTACCTTGAAATTGGCTTTGATATAACATCGGTTTCTTTTGGTCAGTGATCCGGTCATAACCAGCTTTTGATAGTTTATTCGGTTCATTTTCGTCAATTACAACATCTAATAATTGCACTTTCAATCCCGCATTTACGAGCAAGGCGGCAATTTGACTACCCATGACACCAGCACCGAGAACGGTCGCTTTTGTAATTGTCATTTTATTTCCCTCCATCTTTGATTGATCTTTCTAGCAATTAGCGTTTGGGCAGATCATTTACCTACCCAAGACGCTATTATTGTCGTTTTCGGGTCATTAATTAAAGGCTGCTTGTCCAGTTAAGGCCCGGCCAATAACTAAGGCATTCACTTCATGGGTTCCTTCGTAGGTGTAGACAGCTTCTGCATCTGCAAAGAAGCGGGCAATATCATTGTCTACTATAATCCCGTTACCACCGCAGATACCGCGGCCCATAGCCACTGTCTCACGAAGTCTTAAAGCGTTCATCATCTTGCCCACTGAAGTGACTACTTCGTTGTAGTCGCCTTCTTCTTGTTGGCGGGCAATTTGTGAACATAAGGCCATTGCAGCGGTTAAGTTACCTTGCATCATGGCTAATTTCTCTTGAACTAATTGATAGTTTGAAATTTCTTTACCAAATTGCTTACGTTGTGTAACGTATTTTAAGCTAGCTTGTAAAGCACCTGCCATCGCACCAGTAGCCATATTGGCTACCCCTGCACGAGTTGAATATAAAACTTTCGCAATATCTTTAAATGAATTGATATTTTGTAACCGATCACTCTCAGCTACTTCAACATTCTTCAAATGAATATTGGCATTTGGTACAATCTTTAAGGCAATTTTATTTTGAATGACATCAATATCTAAACCAGCTTGTCCCGCTTTCACGATAAAGCATTTTGGTTTACCTGATTCCTCATCACGAGCAAATACTGGAATCACATCAGCAACTGATGCCCCACCAATCCAACGTTTTTCACCATTGATAATCCACTTGTCTCCTTCACGTCTAGCACTTGTTTCTAGTCCCCAAGCTACATCAGAACCGTGGTTTGGTTCCGTTAAGGCAAAACAAGTACGCAATTGATGACTAGCTAATTGTGGAATATATTTTTGGACTTGCTCTGGACTACCACCAAATAGGAAGGTATTAAAACCTAACCCAGTATGGACCCCTAATAAGGTGTTCAAGGAAACATCAAAGCGTGATAGGGTAAAGGCGAAAAAGAATTGGAATAATTGACTGGTTGTCTTTTTACCTTCACGTCCTTCAAATAAAAGTGGGTTATCAAAATAGCGTAATTTCCCCATATCTTTAAAGAATCCTTCTGGCTCAGTTTCTGTTACCCAAGCTTCATTTAAGCCACTACGGTATTTACTTTCTAATAGTTCTACTAACTGTTTTAAAATCTCAATTTCCCCATCAGTTAAACCACTTGAAATTTTTAAAATATCTTCTGGGAATAACTCTTTTAACACTGCTTCTCTATTTTCCATGAGGTAAACACTCCTTATTATTTATATATAGATCAATTACTACACTAGTTTTGTCTGATATTGAATATTTCCTAGTAAAACTAACAAAGATGATATCGCTTACAAGTTCATATTAATACCGATAAGTCATAAAGAAAAATAAGCCTTATTAATGTGGACTATGAATGAGACTAATAATCTATGTAAACGCTTACTAAGATGAGGGTGTTGACATTAATTATAACTACAACTTATAACATCTATTAAAAATGTATATACAAAAGTCTTTATATAATCAGCTTTTATAAATAATGACTATTAGCTGAATTTACAATAAACTAAAAAAGCACCAGGAAAATAAGCTTCCTAGTGCTCATATTGATTTGTAATTAACTACCTGTACTCGCCGATAAATTTTCTTCAGCATAAGCTGCCATCATACGACCTAATTCTAATCGGTCTGGTTTACCAACAGCATTTACTGGAATCTCGTCAATTGCCAAATAAAGTTTTGGTGTCTTATAGCCTGCTAGTTTCTCCAAGCAGAATTGATTTAAGACTTCTTCAAATTGATCTGCCCCTTCAACATCCTTGTTGATCATCACAGCTGCTGACACAGACTCCCCAAATTTTGGATGGTCAAAGCCAAGTACAATGGCTGACTTCACCAATGGATGTTGCGCTAATACGGCTTCAACTTCAGAAGGTAAGACATTTTCCCCACCGGTAATGATCAATTCTTTCAGGCGGTTAACCAGGGTCATTTCACCATATTCGTTTAAATAAGCTAGGTCCCCAGTTCTAAAGTAGCCATTGTGGAATGCTTTGGCATTTTCTTCAGGTAGATTCCAGTAACCAGGGGTCACATTCTTCCCTTTCACTAGCAGTTCACCAATTTCACCTTGCGGTACTGGCCGCATATCATCGTCTACAATGATAATTTCATCGAATAAAAGCGGTGAACCAATTGTAGCTGGGCGGGCATTAGCATGTTCAGTGGTATTGAAGCTTAGTAGCGGTGCTTCTGTTAATCCATAGGCATTGATGATGATTTTGCCCATTTGTTGGAAAGCCTTTTGAACAGCAGGTAATGGTGGTGACCCACCGGCAACTAATAAGTCTACGCTCATCAGGTTTTCTGGTTTAAAGTCTGGAGACGCGATAATACCATAGTACATTGTTGGAATCATAACTAGGACATTTGGTTTATAACGCCGGATCCAATCATTGATGGTTTCATAATTGAAATACCGCTCTAATACTAATTGACCGCCCACTACCAACATTGGAATGGTGATATCAATAAAACCTAAGATATGGAACATTGGGGTTGACCCAATCGTTACCCAATCTTCGCTCATCTTCCAAGAAATGATTTGATTGAAGACATTATTTAAATAGCTTTCATGGGTATGAATGACACCTTTTGGTCGACCTGTCGATCCAGAAGTATAAATTAATAGAATGGGGTCTTGCCAATCAACAGGGACACTTTCAAATGGCTGGTGGTTAGTAAAATCCATCATTTGATTGTATTCCGGACCGTCTACATTGTACTTGATGTAAGCCTCAGGTACTTCTGAAAGTCGGTCTAAATGATTCGTGGCATATAAAATATATTCGACACCGGCATCTTCTATCACTCGGGCAATTTCTACTGGTTTCAACCGCCAGTTTAGCGGCACAAAGACCGCACCAATCTTTATCGCCGCTAACAACATATCAATAATAGCAATATCGTTAGGTGCAAAAGTGGCAATCCGGTCGCCCTTTTTGATGCCAGCCTCCTCTACCAAGTGGCGAGCGAGTATTTCAGCTCGCATATTTAAATCCTGGTAGGTAAATTCTGTTTGTTTTAATGGATCAATCACAGCCACCTTTTCAGGGGAGGTAATTGCGCGCGTTTTAATCCAGTCCAAATTCATTGTTTATCTCTCCTTAAACATTAGAATTTGTAAGCGCTATCATCTTTTGTTACTCTCATTCTACTAAAAAATCTACTCATGTCTATAAAATCCTATTATTTTTGCTCAATTTTATGAGAAGAACAGGCAGAAAAGCCGAATATTAGGGGTTTCGATGATACAATATTGTTTAAAAAATACATTATTTTAACTTTACTTGTATAGGCTCACCCCTACCATTCGCATAAAATACTATAGCTAATATAAGTTACTAAAAAACCAAGTAATCAAATGATTACTCAGCATCTTTTACAAATCAATCTGAATGAACAAATCCCCTACTATAAATTTAGTTTTATTCAAAACCAATTTTATGATATTCTCCAGATTTTAAATTAAATTCTAACGTGTCACGATTAACTTTTCCTAGTAATTGATCACTATTTAATAAGTCAATTAAAAATCCTGCCATTTCTTCAGCTGTATGAAACTTACTGAATGTCTCTTTATAATTCACATTATCAATATTTTTGGCAATAGCCTCGAATTTCGTCTCAACTGGTCCGGGTGCTAAAATTTTCACTTTCATCTCATTGTTATTCACTTCTAGTTCTTTAGCTAGACCCTCAGTAAACGCACTAACAAAAAACTTCGTTGCGGAATAATCGACAGCATCATCAAAAATAGCATAACCCGCCAAAGATGAAACATTTATTAATGTTGTACCCGGAACATTTTTATAATCTCTTACAAATTTAGTAGATAAATATACTAAAGCTTTGATATTGACGTCAATCATTTGATCAACTTCTGTCAAATTCATTTCATCTACTAATGCCTTTTTTCCAAATCCAGCATTATTTATAAAAGTCTCTAAGTCATACTCATTTAGACTGTCGTAAAAACTGACTAATTCACTCTTACTTGCTAAGTCTACTTTTTTCACTATAACTGAAACACCATACTCTTTTTCCAATGCTTGTTTCATATCAGCAAGAATTGCTTCTCCTCTAGCTGCTAAAATCAGGTTTTTACCTAAGGCTGCCAACTTTTGTGCTACTGCTTTGCCAATTCCAGAACTAGCACCTGTGATTACAGTATATTTAACCATATATGTTCCCTCTTTCTTGATTTTCATCTCTTTGCATCAACTTGGTATTCAATATGTTCAATTAGGTGCATTTTACTCGTATAGTTTGTTTTTGACGTTAGATAAAGAAACAATGCAAAAATAACACCACTTGAACTTTTTATAGTTTACGACCTCAAGTGAACTTTAAGTCAATAGATATGATTTTAGCTACTTTCCAATGAAAATTTGAATAAGCTTCTTGAAGATAAATCTTCTAAACATTGGACGGTAACCATCAAGTTCATGTGCATTCCGAGGGTAAAAAATAGCGGTGTGACAATAATGCCACGCCGACTATGTTGTAGATATTAATCCTCTTCTTTTAATGCTGATACCATTTCTACTTTTTTAAATTTGTAGTGCATAAAGATCATGACCACAATTGAGAAAGCTAAGGTAATTAAACTTGCATACAGGTAAGATGGCCATAGGATGACAATCGGGAAGAATACCTGGTCAATGGCAACCGTATTTAAAATGTAGCTTAAAAGGCCATACCCTAAGAAGTTTCCGATAATAATCCCAATTACGGTTAAGAATAAAGTTTCTCGGTAGACATACATACTCACCTCAAGTGACCGGAAACCTAGCACTTTAACGGTCGCTAATTCATGCATCCGCTCTGACACATTAATATTCGTTAAGGAGTAAAGGACAATAAAGGCTAATCTACCAGCAGAAATAATTAAGACAACAGTCACCAAATCAAGTGCTGACAAGGTTTCTTCAAAATCAGTGATTTGCGTTGCATTCAAGCTAGTACCAATCACACCGGTTGCGTCTTTTACTTGATCCATGATTTGCGTTTGGTCTTTTGTTGATAAATCATTCTCAAATTGGACAAGGGCTGTGTTGTTTTCACTTTCTTCACCAAAGACTGTTTGATAGTAAGCATCTGTCATATATATTTCATGACCTAGATAGTTGGTGATGACCCCTTTTACAGAAAATTCATAAGGGTCATTATTGGTATCAATTAACGTTACAGTATCCCCTGCTTGTACACCAAGTAAGGATGCTAATTTAGCAGTAATCAGGATACCCTCATCTGGAAGGGACAGTTGATTTTCTGTATTCAGTTCCTGCATTTGGAAATAATCGCGGTAATTACTGTCTGCTTTGAATGCCATTACACTCACAATTTGTTGGGTAATCGCATCATCTGTCATCAAGATATCTTGGGTTAAAGGTAAGACATCTTCAACTTTATCATTTTCGCTTAAGTCACTTATCGCTTGATCCCGGTCTTCTTGGCCAGCATCCATATTCAAGGAGATGCTACCATCATACATTTTCACTTGGTTGAATTGCTCATCTGGTAAACCGGAAATAGAGTCGGATAAACCAAATCCCGTCACAATCAACATCGCACAGCCAGCAACACCAATAATCGTCATTAAATTACGACCTTTATAGAGGAAGATGTTCCGCCAGGTAATTTTGCCTTGGAAACTCAAACGTGACCAGAATCCTTTAAATCTTTCCAGAAAAATATGTTGACCATTCTTGCCTGTTGCTGGTTGTAATAGACGGGCCGTTTTCTCATTCAGGGTAGTCCTAGTTGTTAACCAAGCCGGCAAAACGGTTGTTAACAAGGAGATACCCACTGCCAGGGAAATATCTACAAATTGCCATGTATAAATAATACCTGGTAAGGCGACTGTATTCGCGAAGGCTGATACGATAATATTAGGGAATAGGTAGTTACCAATAGAAATACCAATAACCATCCCTAAAATAGCCGCAACACCTGCATACATGATGTATTTGGTTTGAATCGTACGTGGACTATAACCTAATGCTTTATAAGTACCGATTTGTACGCGTTGCTCCGTCACCATTCGTTGCATATTGGTGAAGGACACTAAGGCTGCAATCAGAAAGAAAATAATTGGGAAGGCTTGGCCAATTGTTGCCATATTATCCGCATTATTCTCCCAGGCTGTATAACCTGAAACTGCTGAACGGTCATTTATTGAATAAGTGGGTTCACTCAAATCAGCTACTGTTGATTCAGCATCCGCAATATCCACTTCAGCGCTAGCTAGAGACGATTCTGCTTCTTGGCTTTCACTTTCATAGTCACTTCTAGCTTGGTCAAGTTCACTTTGGGCTGCATCTAGACTTGATTGGCCGGCCTCTAACTGAGCGGCCACACTAGCCATACCTGCTTGAGCAAGGGATACACCCTCTGGTAATTGCGCTTCAACTTGACTTTGTTGTTGGTCCAGGTCCTTTTGCCCTGCATCAATTTCTGATTGGGCCTGATTTAATTCCCTTTTACCAGAAGTTAATGCTGCTCTAGCGGAATCAATTTCTTCCTGTCCAGAGGCAATTTCTGATTCAGCTTCTGTTACTTTTTCTTGATAAACTTCACTCGGACGGTCAGCAAAAATATCCTCTATTTCAGCTTGTTTATCTGCAATTACTTGGTCATATTCATCTGAATAGGCTTCTAAGTCATCAACAGAAGTTACATCAATAGCGATATTGGTGTAAATATCACCTGTAATCACGTTAGGAGCTACAACTGCAAAACCGTTTAATTGACCGTCCCCAATAGCAGAAGCTCCGCGACTAATATTGGATATTTGAAGAGGTGTATTAACGTAACCAACAATTGTGAACTGGTCACCTGATAATTGAGGTGCTCCCTCAGTTTCTTGATCACTATCTACACCTAAGTCAGTCATCGTTACTTCTTGCCCAATCTGATAGGCATCCGGATTACTTCTCACCAATTGTAGGTCAATGGCAATCTCGTCGTTTGCTTCAGGTAGTCGTCCCTCTTGGACATCAAACTGGTTGATATCTGTCATAGCATTGAAATTGGGATAGAAACGTACTAAGTCATCACTAGCTGCTATTTGTCGATCAACATAGGCATACGGTACATACTCAATGTCTTTAACATCATCTAATAAGGCTAGGTCATCTTCATCCAAGCCCATTGTGGATTGAATAGATATATCTTCTAAGTTTGTTTGGTTAAAGTACTTATCAGCAACTGCAATCATATCTGGCGCAGCAGCTCGAATCCCCACGAAAAACCCTGTGCCTAGTGCAATAATCAATAAGAGGGCTAAAAATCGCCCCAGGGTATGTTTGATCTCACGAAAACCATCCAACCATATTTTTTTATTTTTCATTCACTACCACCTACCATTCAATATCTTGAATCGGCACTGGTTGCTCATTTAATTCCTGTGATGAAACAGTCCCATCATTGATTTTGATGACACGGTCAGCCATTGGGGCAATCGCTTGGTTATGGGTGATGACAACAACAGTTGTCCCCTGTTCATTGGTTAAGTCTTGTAGAAAGCCTAAAACCTTTTTCCCAGTTTCATAATCTAAGGCACCAGTTGGCTCATCACAAAGGAGTAGCTTAGGATTCTTAGCAATTGCCCGAGCAATAGATACGCGTTGTTGCTCTCCCCCAGATAATTGTGATGGGAAATTGTCTTTACGGTGGTATAAACCAACCCCTTGTAATGCATCCTTCGCTGCAAGTGAATTATCTGAAATTTCTTCTGATACCTCTACATTTTCAATAGCCGTCAAATTAGGGATTAAGTTATAATTTTGGAAAATGAACCCCACTTCGTCACGCCGGTATTCGGTTAACCCTTTCTCGTCATACGAAGCGATGTTTTTATCTGCTACTAAAACTTCGCCCGAAGTTACTGCATCCATACCACCCAAAATATTTAATAATGTTGATTTTCCAGCACCAGATGGTCCCAAAATAACCACAAATTCGCCTTCTTCAATTTCTAAATTGACATGATCATTGGCTAAAATCGCCGTATTCCCTGTCCCATATTGTTTTACAACATCCTTTAAGTGGATATAGGCCATTACACAACACCATACTTTCCTTTTTTTATTTACCCTAATTCTTCGTCTTTACTCCCAATCATCCTTAATCATAAACTATTTGGTCAAGCAAAATCAAAGAATTGAGAATTCACTATTAGTTATAGAAAAAGGGCATATGATATGACTACCATAAACCCTCTACTATCTACTTATACTACTAAATTTATAATTTTTGGAAGATCTCTACTTTTAAGTAGTCACTTTCCGGGTTACCTTTTGGTGCCGGGAAGTCGACTGGTAAGCCAAAGTCAGCTACAGGCATGATGTCCACGCGTGCGTCATCTGAACCTTCGCCGATTTGTTTAATGAAATCTTCTTTAGTCATGTTGGCTGCATTTGTTGAACTTACCAAGTAACCGCCTGTGTTTAAGATTGATAATGCTGAAGCAACTAGGTTGCGGTAGTCTTTACTTGCTTGGAACGTGTGTTTTTTCGTACGTGAGAATGACGGTGGGTCAAGCACCACAATGTCGAAGCGTAAATCATGTGTTTTTGCATAATCTAAGTAGTTAAATACATCCATGACACGCACTTTATGTTGGTCACCAATATCTAAACCATTGGCTTGGAACTGTTCTTGTGTTAATTGTAGGCTTCGTTTTGCCACATCAACACTCATAGTTTCAGCTGCGCCACCTAGTGCTGCTGCCACAGAAAAAGCACCTGTATATGAGAATAGGTTTAATAATGATTTACCTGGTGCAATTTCCGTTTGAATATAATTACGGACATTACGCTGGTCTAGGAAAATCCCTGTCATCCAACCGTCATCAAGACGTACGATGTAGTTTACACCATTCTCTTGAACAGTTAATGTTTCAGGAATATCACCAGCTAAAACTTCTGATTGCTTGCTAGTGCCTGTGCCATCTAAGTTAAAGCGGTTTTTCCCGACAATACCTTTTAATTCAGGGTATACATTGTTTAATGCTTCCAAGATAATTTCTTTATAACGGTAAATCCCTTCAGAATACCATTGGATTAAGGCGTAACCTGCATACCAATCAATCGTGAAACCACCAATACCATCACCTTCACCATTAAAAATACGGAAGGCAGTTGTCATATCATCGATTAACAAGGCTTGACGTTGATTTTTAGCTTCTTGTAGTTTTCCTTGCACAAAGTCAAGGTCTGCTAATAAACCTGTATCCGCATTTTGATCTCTTGTTAAAATCCAGCCGACACCTTTATGTTGTTTGGCTAAGTAGGCATATCCTAAGAATTCGTGGTCGATACCAATGATTTCAACCAATTCACCTTCAGTAAATGATGGTGGATTTACAAAGTCTTTTTCAGTTAAAAGGATTTGTCCTTTTTTTACTTGGGTTGTTGCCCATTTACGTAATTCCTTTTTTGGTAATTGTGCGTTCTTTTTAGCCATTTATTTTTCTCCCTTTAATATATCTGTTGCCTAATTTCAAAATATCATATATTAGGTAACCAATAATTACCCCTGTGCCATTAAAAATGACATCATCTATATGACTAACACCTGTTTCTAAATAAAATTGCATGGTTTCAATTGATACGCTAAATAATAATCCCCAAAATAAAGTGACGAAGAAAGCACCTTTCATCCGAAAAATATAAGGGAACATTATACCAAAGGGAAAGAACCAAACAACATTCCCAAAGAAGTTATACCAGTATGAAAATGTAGACCCATTTCTTAACTTAATAGTATCAACCAGTGGTACCCAATTTAATTCACTCAGGGACCGTTCAAAATTGAAAGTCGCCTGCCACCATTGCCAATCATAACGTAATACTGTTAAATGTACCAACAATATCAAATAACTCGCAAAGGTGAATTTTATTACTTCTCTAAACCAGTCAATCGAATAATCTGTGTTCTTAGACCGTTTATAGAAAATGATTCCTGCCTGTATAATCAGTAAAGCAATCATATAAAGAATCGTTTTATCCAAACTAAATAATGATAGCTCTACTAAATGGAAATTTAAAATTCTGCCTGCAGAAACTTCTTCTAGCCATGTAAGTAACGGCCCTAAAAAATAC
>JAEZWY010000181.1 GCA_023442905.1 Bacillota bacterium
CATCTGGTTGATGTTCACGAATCATCTTTAAGACCTCACGCGACAATTCTGCACGCGGAGATGCCCCAGTTAAGGCTGCATTTAAAGAATCAATATTCCATGAAATTAACTTCATTATTAAACCCCTTTACTCATTTTATGACTATATTTTAGCATAATCACAAACATAACCGAAATGAGATTAATAACTAACAGGTTCACTCTATTATCTTAACATTACCTTTCTGAATACTTGCTGTTCGATAGTCGAAAAAGAAAAAAGAATCCCCAGCTTCAACTAGAGATTCTTTCAACAATTGCTTTATTTATACAGTCCAATCCATGTCGTCATCTTCAACTTGATTACCTTCATTCTTACCTTGTTCAATCTCTGCTTGTTTTATCGCCACGCGTTCAGAAATCTTAAGGAATGGGATATAGAATAAAGTTGTCACAGCTAAAATAATGATTTGTAGTAAGACCACTTTCAAGTCACCACCACTCGCTAGGAAGCCTGAAATTAATGGTGGCGTTGTCCAAGGAACTAGCACAATTAATGGTTCTACAAAACCAACTACAGTTGCAATATAGCCAATTAAAGCACCAATTACTGGAGATAGTACAAATGGAATCATCATCGGTATATTGAAAATGATTGGTAAACCAAAAATCATCGGTTCATTTATTTCAAATAAACCAGGCGCAATGGAAAGTTTCGATACTTCCCGATAAGGTTGGTACTTACTTACTAAAAATACCGCAATGATTAAAGCTAGGGTGCCGCCCGTACCACCCATTTGTGCGTAAACCGCTTGGAATGAAGAGTTAATAATATTCATTGGTTCTTGCCCATTGGCTACAGCATTCATATTTTCGTTCATATTCACAAGCAATAACGGATCTGTTAGTACACCATTAATTACCGATTGATGAATACCTAATGTAAATAAGAAATTACCGGTTGAATAAATCAACAAATAGCCGAATATAGATGAATTGACCGCACGTAATGGTTCTTGAATAAGTGTTGAAATTAAGGTCACCAGGTCTGTATGAAAAACAACACTTAATAGAGCAGAAATAATCGCAAAGAATGATAAGGTCACAATTGTTGGAATCATTGTTGAAAAACCTTGACCAACTGCTGGTGGTACCTGATCACCTAAGTTAATGCTTAATTTTTTATTGTTAGCTAGTTTCATGAAAACTTCTGTAGCTAATAACCCCATAATAATCCCAGCGAACATCCCTTAGGTACCCAATTCATTAAAAGATACTACCCCAGAAACCGCTATCGGGTCACTGCCATCAATCGGTGTTGCCAATCTAGAAATAGCCATCATAATAAATAAAGAAGCCGTTGAAACAGAAGTCGCTGAAATTGGACTTGAAAAGTTTTTATTGGTAGCCAATGAAAAAGCAATCATTGGTGCAATCAAAAGACCAGCGATATTCAAAGTACCATTTGTAATTACATTCCCAAAAGTTTGAAAATTTGCTAGTATTTCACCACTCAAGAAAATCGGGAAGATAACATTATTCACCAAGACGGCAAGCCCAGCTAGAATAAACATCGGCATAATATTCGCAAAAGCGTCTCGCAAACTTCGCAGATGAACTTGATTTCCAATCTTAACAGAGAAATTCGTAAATTTTTCAATAAAAACATTGTTCTGAACTTTATTTTGAGCCATCTCTTTTGCCCCTCTCTATTCTTTATTCAAATTATATTTTTCATTGTATTCCTGAATAGTTTCCTTAAACCATTGGTAGGATTTCTTCGGTACCCGTTTCATATCTCTCAAATCATGATTGGTACGGTTGACATATACTAGACCGTAACGTTTTCGCATGTCACCTTGAGAGGATAAAATATCAATTAATCCCCAACCTAGGTAACCCATAATTTCTACACCGTCTTCATGAATGGCATCAAACATCGCTTCCATATGCGCTTCATGATAAGCAATACGATAGTCGTCCTGAATTGGATTTTCCCCGTCCCATTCTTCCTGCACACCAATACCATTTTCAATCGGGAAAACTGGCAGCTGATATCTTTGATACATTTTATTCATTACATCCCGGAAACCTAATGGGTCAATTTGCCAATTCCATTCAGTTGTATCAAGATGCGGATTATCTACTTTACCTTCAACTAAGTACCAGTTAGGTTCAGTATCTACCGGGATTTCTTCCGCCGAAATGGTTGTTGAAGCATAATAAGAAAAACTCAAATAATCATTATAATGATTTGCAATTGCATCAAGCTCTTCGTCTGTCGCTTTCCAGTCAATTTGTTTATTTTTAATATAGGTCAACACTTCATTTGAGTATTGTCCTTTTGCATATGCATCTAATAAATTATAATTAATGAATTCATCCCATTTACGAGCAGCCAAGATATCTTCAGGTTTTGACGTAGCTGGATACACCTCACTATAAGCCAACATACCACCCATCTTCGCATCAGAATTTTCATGCAAATAGTTGGTGATTTCTGCATGACTAGCCATCACATTATGCATGATTTGATATAACTCATGGACATCTTGCTTGCCATTTTGGGCCCCAGCAATCAAATAGCTAATATTTGGTTCTGAATACAGGTTTTGCTCATTAAAAATAATCCAATACTTCACCTTATTTGAAAACTCATCTACCATCTTTTGACCATAGCGAACAAATGCTTCTTTTACATGTTTTGAAGTAAAGCCATTATATTGTTCAGCAAGGTGAAGTGGCATATCAAAGTGGTATAAACAAATCATCGGTTCAATACCCCGCGCAATTAACGCATCTACAATACGGTGATAATAGTCGATACCTTCTTGATTAAAATCACCGTCCCCGTCCTGTACCACACGGGACCAGGAAATTTGGAACCGATACATATTCATCCCTAGATCCTGAATATAATCAAAGTCTTCCTCAAAGTGATGGTAATTATCATTTGCAAAATGCCAGTCACTCGCAAACTCACTAGCCTCTCTTACATCATAGACTGATAAAGACTTACCGCCTTCATTCCAGCCACCTTCAGTTTGCATACTTGAAACAGAATTTCCCCAATAGAATGTCATAATATTCCTCCTCAAAATTTTAGTAAGCGGTTACATTTATAGGTATATATTAAAACAAATTTCCAATAGGAGAAAGACATCAAACAAACTTTGTAAACGTATCAGTTTACAAAGAGATAAGCAAATTCTATAATTTATTAGAGGTGATTCTTTTGTCAAAATATACGAGCATAGCTGACGATTTACGCGATCAAATACTCATAGGAAAATATAAAGATTCAGATAAATTACCCAAGCAAGCAGACCTAGCTGACTTATACCATACAAGTAGAGTAACAATTTCTCGCGCTATTGGTATTTTACAGCTAGAAGGCTTACTTTCTACCGAGTTTGGTGGCGGTACTAAGATTAATCGAATCAATACCGAAAATCAATTTTTTGACCATATGATTAATACCCCATCTGGCGCTAGTTATAACTACGGAGGCAAGGGTCAGCTAACTTCTACCATAGTCTCCTTCGAACAACGATTACCTGTAGACTTTGAGCAGCAAAAACTACATATCAAAAAAACGGATGAAGTGTATGATATCATCCGCGTGAGAAACTTAAATGGTCAGCCATTTATTATCGAATATACGATAATGCCAGTAAAAGTGATCCCTAATATTACAATGGAGATATTAAGTGATTCTATCTATACCCATATCCAACACACTTTAAATCTTGATTTAGGCAAATCTTTTCGTATCATATCAGCAGATGAAGCAGATGCATTTGATAGCCAATATTTACAAACGGAAATAGGAAAACCAATCCTAGAAATCGAACAAGTCGCTTTTCTAAAAAATGATATACCCTTTGAATATTCCCAAACTCGTCACTTATATAACAAAGGGCGTATTATTTATGTAGAATTATATCGATAGAAAAAAGCCACCCTAGCTGGATGACTTTTGACTAGCTTATCAGTCTTCATCTACCCAATGGTAAAGGAAGAACATGTAGCCCCAAAACTTCTTAATTTCACGGAAACCGCCAGCTTTTAAATAACTAGGCCCCTCATTCCATTGCACGTTTTTACCATCAATTTCACGATATGAAGCCTCATAGGTTAAGTCAAAACCGTAATGACGGTTTTGTCGTTCATAAATCATTTTGGTACGTAACATATGATAATCAGATGATGTAATAATTGCTGAGTCGTAGCCTAAATCTGCCATCATTTGTATGGTAGGAAAACCACATCCATATCATACTCAGTGTTCATGTATTTAACAAACTGTTTATAAGCATCTATTTCCTCTTGGATAACCTCTATTGGCTGATAGGTTTCAATTAAAATGTACCGGTCTAAATCTAACTGAATCGTAGGTGATAGTTCTCGCAATTCAGGTTGAATGAATAACAAATCATCCGGAATAAAGGTCACTTCATGGTGGGTAGCCAATTGATCAAACCAAATTTTTGAATACATTTGGTCACGAGCAGCCACTTCCTCAAGTTGTGTGACATCAATAGTTTGAGTGCTTTGGTAGCAACTTTTCCAATATTAGGTAAAGCGTGTGACATAATACCCTCTCCTTCATTTTCTTCACTTTATATTACTATCTTAATATATATAAGTTTATACTAAAAGGAGAAAATGCTTGATTTCAAAGACAAGCGTGAATAAGCTTACCTCAACAAGTGGAAGAATTAGTTTATATTCTTCCAGTTAAGCGCCTCAGCTGGAACAATTTATTTTTATTCTTCCAGTTAAGCACCTCAGCTGGAATAATTGGTTTTTATTCTTCCAGTTAATCACCTCAGCTGGAACAATTGGTTTTTATTCTTCCGGTTAATCGCCTCAGCTGGAATAATTGGTTTTTTTCTTCCAGTTAAGCGCCTCAACTGGAACAATTTATTTTTATTCTTCTAGCTAGGTACAACTCAAAACCAAAAAACGTATATGCCTTACTTGCGCAAGTAAGGCATATACGTGTATAAAAGGGGATCAAATTTAGGTATTACTTGATGCGTCGGATACTATTAATTGTAGTTTGCTTGTCTTTCTTTATATCCATAATATGCATCTTCAAGGATTTCTTGCATTTCATTTACTAAAGCTAAGCGTGGATTCACTGGTGTACATTGGTCCTCAAAGGCTAAGTAGGCGATATCTTCTGTTTTATCCATGAAGGCAGATTCATCAACGCCCTGGTCTTTTAGACTCATTTGAATTCCAACACGTTCTCCAAGTTCGAACACAGCTTGTGCTAAGTTTTTTACTCCTTCTTCTGGAGTTTTTGCATCAAGTCCGATTAATTTAGCGATGTCTTGGTATTTTACATCTGCTTTGTAGTAATTGTATTTTGGCCAGTTCGCCTGTTTCGCTGGTCGGGTTCCGTTATAGCGAATAACGAATGGAAGTAAAATCGCATTTGTTCGACCGTGAACTGTATGGAAAACTCCACCAATCTTATGAGCCATTGAGTGGTTAATTCCTAAGAAGGCATTACCAAATGCCATACCCGCCATAGTTGAAGCGTTATGCATTCTTTCACGTGCTTCTGGATCATTATATTTTACTGAAGCTTCTAAGTTTTCGAATACAATCTTAATTGCTTGTAAAGCCAGTCCATCAGTAAAGTCGTTAGCCATCACTGATACATACGCTTCGATCGCGTGGGTTAACACGTCCATCCCTGTATCAGCTGTAACAAAATCTGGTACAGTCTCAACTAAAGCAGGATCTACAATTGCGACTGTTGGTAGTAATGAATAGTCCGCTAATGGGTATTTCATATTATTTTTCTTATCAGAGATAACCGCAAATGGTGTCACTTCAGATCCTGTTCCTGATGTCGTTGGAATACCTACATACTTCGCTTTAGACCCAAGTTCTGGGAACTTAACCGCTCTTTTACGGATGTCTAGGAATTTTTGAACTAAATCTCTAAAGTCTACTTCTGGTTGTTCGTAGAATAACCACATGACTTTAGCTGCATCCATAACAGACCCCCCACCTAGTGCGATAATTGTATCGGGTTGGAATTGAGCCATGGCTTCAGCACCACTTCTAACGGTTGTTATATCTGGATCTGGTTCAACGTTATGGAAGATTTGGTAATTTACTTTATTTTGACGTGCCTCAAGCTGGTCGATAATTCTTTGAGTAAAGCCGAGTTTCATCATAGATTCATCCGTAACAATCATGACGCGTTCAACATCAGCCATTGTTTTTAAATATTGGATTGAGTCACGTTCGAAATAAATTTTTGAAGGTACTTTAAACCATTGCATGTTATTGCGTCGTCTCCCTACTGTTTTAATGTTAAGTAGATTCAATGCTCCGACGTTTCCACCAACTGAGTTGCGTCCGTATGATCCACAACCTAGAGTTAATGAAGGGATGAAGGCATTGTATACATCTCCGATTCCCCCGAATGTTGAAGGAGAGTTCCAAATAACTCGAATGGCTTTAACTTGACGGCCGAATTCATTCGCTAATTCTTGATTTTGTGTATGAATCGCAGCTGAGTGACCTAATCCAAAGAACTCAACCATTTGTGCAGCTTTTTGAATTCCATCTTCAGTTGTTTCTGACTTCAATAAGGCTAAGACTGGAGATAGTTTTTCGCGTGTTAATGGTTCGTTTGGTCCAACTTCTGACACCTCTGCTACTAGAATATTTGTTTCTTCCGGAACGGTGAAACCTGCTTGTTCTGCAATCCATGTCGCTGGTTTCCCAACAATTTCACTATTTAATTTTGCGCCAGCACAGTTTTCACTGAATGCTTTAGAACCGAAACAAAATTCCTCTAATAGTGCTTTCTCTTTTGAATTTACGATATAAGCATGATAGCTTACTAATTCATCTTTAAATTCTTTATAGATTTCTTTATCAACAATTGCGGCTTGTTCAGAAGCACATACCATTCCGTTATCGAATGATTTACTTAATACGATGTCATAAGCTGCTTGCTTAACGTTTGCTGTCTTTTCAACGTAAGCTGGCACATTTCCTGCCCCAACTCCTAACGCTGGCTTACCACATGAGTAAGCTGATTTAACCATGGCATTTCCACCAGTGGCTAAGATTGTCGCAACCCCATCGTGATTCATTAATGCATTCGTTGCATCTAACGATGGTTCTGTAATCCACTGTACACAGTTTTCTGGTGCACCTGCTTCAATCGCTGCATCTCGAACGATTTGAGCAGCGTGAGCCGATGACTCAAGTGCTGCCGGGTGAAATGAAAAAATGATTGGGTTACGAGTTTTTAATGCGATGAGCGCTTTGAAAATAGTTGTCGACGTCGGATTCGTTGTCGGAGTGATGGCGCAAATAACTCCAACAGGTTCAGCAATTTCTGTAATCCCCGTCACTTCATCATCACTGATAACACCAACTGTCTTCATATCTCGCATGTAATTTACAACGTGCTCACAAGCAAATAAGTTCTTTGTCGCCTTGTCTTCAAATACACCACGGCCAGTTTCTTCAACCGCATGTCTTGCTAAAGTACCATGTTGATCTAAAGCTGCAACTGAAGCTTTCGCTACAATGTGATCAATTTGCTCTTGATTAAAATGATCGAATTCCTCTAAAGCAACCAAACCTTTTTCTACTAAACTATTAATCATGTAATTAACATTTCCGATAACATCTTTTTCAATTAATTCCGTCATTGTTACGCTCCCCTTTTCTTTATCTATGATTACATGTTACCCTTTTCACAAACGAAAGTAAAGAGGTTTATTGTTAAAAATGCTAATATAATAGTTTTTTATCAGGTGTTATAACAGTTATTTATGCTGTTTCAATCAATGATAATTCTCGGTATGTGATTAAATGAGCATCTTGACGCTTCTGTTATATAACAACATTGATATTGTTTTATTGATATTAATATTTCTTTGAATATACTGGTAATATTTGCTATAAATACATAAAAAGCGCAACACTGTTTTAAAGTGTTACGCTTTAATTATGTCGATTTATTTAATCATCTAAATATCCTTTGTAGCGTTCTGTTCTCAACAATCTATTAGCATTCTCGACCCGTTCTGCAGTCGGTGGTTCGACTCCTTCCAAACGGTATTTAAATCCAAGTGCCTCATATTTGTAGACACCTAGTTTATGATATGGAAGCACCTCGAACTTGCGAACATTTGATAAAGTTTCAACATAATCGCCTAATCGAATCAGATACTCATCGTAATCCGTACGCGTTGGAACAAGTACGTGACGAATCCAAACAGGTATATTCAACTCTGAAAGTAATTCAGCCATCTGCATGATATTCTCATTGCGCACACCCGTTAATTTCACATGACCTTTTGGATCAATATGCTTAATATCAAATAAGAACAGATCAGTATACTTCATCAGTTCTTCAAATTGTGAGCGGAATGGTTCCTCTAAAGTAAAGGGCGCGCCACACGTATCAATCGTTGTGTGGACACCATGTGCTTTACAAATTTTGAAATATTCAATCAGAAATTCGATTTGAAGTAAAGGTTCTCCCCCACTTACAGTTACCCCGCCGCTATTACCCCAAAAAGATCGGTATTGTATGGCTTCATCGAATAATTCTTGCGGAGTATAAGGTGTTCCCCCACGCCTATTCCAAGTATCCGGATTATGACAAAACTGACAGCGTAGACGACATCCTTGCATAAAAGAGATGAATCGTATCCCTGGTCCGTCAACTGATCCGAAACTTTCAGTCGAGTGGACGTTCCCAATAATTGGTGTTTTAACTTCTGACAAGATATATCCCCCTTTCAACAAGATATCTAAAACTTAAGTGATTACATTGAACTGTGCATTGTACGGTTAATAACATCCATTTGTTGCTCTCTAGTTAATTTGATGAAGTTTACAGCATAACCAGATACACGGATAGTTAATTGTGGATATTCTTCTGGGTGATCCATCGCATCTAATAACGTTTCACGGTTAAACACGTTAACGTTTAAGTGGTGTCCACCTTCTTTAATATATCCGTCTAACATATTCACTAAGTTATCTTTTTGAATTTCTTCATCTTTACCTAATGCTTTTGGAATGATTGAGAATGTATTTGAAATTCCATCTAAAGCATATTCGTAAGGCATCTTAGCAACTGAAAGTAAACTTGCTAACGCCCCATGAGTATCACGTCCGTGCATTGGGTTCGCTCCAGGAGCAAATGGCTCTCCTTCACGACGACCGTCTGGCGTGTTACCAGTTTTCTTACCGTAAACAACGTTTGATGTAATAGTTAAGATTGATGTTGTATGGATAGCATCACGGTATGTTGGATGTTTCTTAACTTTAGTCATGAATGCTTTAAGTAAATCAACACCGATCTCATCGGCACGTTTATCGTTATTACCGTATTGTGGGAATTCACCTTCGATTTCATAATCGACTACCAAGCCATTTTCATCACGGATTGTTTTTACTTTCGCGTATTTGATTGCTGATAAAGCATCAATCGCTACTGAGAATCCAGCAATACCTGTAGCCATCGTACGTTTTACATTTGTATCATGTAAAGCCATTTCGATACTTTCATAGCTGTATTTATCGTGCATATAGTGGATAACATTTAATGAATTGATATACAATCCTGCTAACCATTCTAACATGTCATCATAACGTTCCATCACTTCTTCATATTCTAAGTATTCTGAAGTAATTACTCGATAGCTTGGTCCAACTTGTGCTTTCGACATTTCGTCGACACCACCGTTGATTGCATATAATAATGCTTTTGCTAAGTTCGCGCGCGCACCGAAGAATTGCATTTGTTTACCAACTTCCATCGCTGACACACAACATGCGATGGCATAGTCATCACCGTAAATTGGACGCATAATGTCATCATTTTCATATTGAATGGCTGATGTGTCAATAGACATCTTCGCAACAAATCGTTTGAAATGAGTTGGTAAGCTTGGTGACCATAACACAGTTAAGTTTGGTTCTGGTGCTGGTCCTAAGTTTGATAATGTATGTAAGAATCTAAATGAGTTTTTAGTTACTAGTGGACGTCCATCTATCCCAACACCACCGATTGCTTCAGTGACCCAAGTTGGATCTCCTGAGAATAATTGGTTGTAATCAGGTGTACGTGAGAATTTAACTAGACGTAATTTCATAACGAAATGGTCAACTAATTCTTGCGCATCTTTTTCTGAAAGCACACCTGTAGCAAGATCACGTTCAATATAGATATCTAGGAATGTAGATGTACGACCCAATGACATTGCTGCCCCATTTTGATCTTTAATTGCCGCTAAGTATCCTAAGTATAACCATTGGAATGCTTCTTGCGCTGTTTCAGCTGGACGAGTTAAATCAAAGCCGTAAATATTACCTAATTCAATTAAATCTTGTAAGGCACGGTATTGTTCACTAACTTCTTCACGTAGACGCATGACTTCTTCGTTCATTTGTCCGTTACCAATATTTGCGTAGTCTTTTTGTTTCTCTTCCATTAAACGGTTTACCCCGTATAATGCAACACGACGATAATCTCCGATAATACGTCCACGGCCGTAAGCATCTGGAAGTCCTGTAATTACTCCTGAACGACGAGCAGCACGCATCTCAGGTGTGTATACATCAAATACACCTTGGTTATGAGTTTTGCGGTACTCTGTAAAGATATGTTCAATTTCTGGATCAATCTTGTAGCCATATGCTTCTGCAGATTGAACAGACATACGGATTCCACCGAATGGTTGTAAACTACGTTTGAAAGGTTTGTCAGTTTGAACACCCACAACTTTTTCAACGTCTTTGTTCAGGTAACCCGCATCATGTGACGTAATTGTTGATACAACTTTAGTATCCATATCTAGAATGCCACCAGCATCACGTTCTGCTTTTGTTAGTTCCATTACTTGATCCCATAATTGGAAAGTTTCAATCGTTGCACCTTCTAAGAATGAATCATCACCTTCGTATAAAGTATAATTCTCTTGAATAAAATCTCTAACATCAATTGACTCTTGCCATTTAGTCCCTGTAAAACCTTCCCAAGGATTAACATTCATTTTTTCGTTTTTTAATTTTTCCATGGTATCCCCTCCATATAAATTCGAAGCAAACATCTAAACTTGTGATTAATTACACATATGATAAACTATTTTTATACCTAAAGCAATAGGATATAACAATAAGCAATAGGATATAACAATTATTTATGTGAATTTTAGAACATTGTACAAAAATAGCCCCATCGTTAGACAGGACTTTTAAATATTAATTTAATTCGGAATAAAATCACTCGGAATACCTAAAGCAATACGAGCAAAGCGTGAGATGCGAGATAAATCCCAATGCGGTTTAAAGACAACTTTTATATCGATTTCAGTAATTTTATCAAAGTTAGCTAATTGATATCTCACGTCACTATCAATGAAGTCTGCTAAGGGACAACCGGCAGTTGTTAAAGTCATTATGACTTCAACCTTCCCTGCTTCATCCATATCTACTTCATATATTAGGCCTAAGTTCGCAATATCTATGCCTAACTCTGGATCGATGACTCCTGTTAATTGCTCTAGTAATTCTTCTTCGTACTTTAATGCTTCGTTTTTGAATAGAATACCAAATTCTTCATTCATAAAAGATGTTCCTTTCGTTTAAATAATATATTTATTTTATTCATGTTGCTTATGAAGTTTTTGTTCGCTAGTATTATGTAATATAGTACGTTGAGTTTATACATAAATAGATTTAATATCAATCGAATTTTATAAGGGGTAAGAAAATGGAAAATCAAGTAGACCTTAATAGACCTGTGAAACAAGTCCTTGATTCACACCCTGAACTTCTCGCCATTCTTGTCGATTTAGGCTTTAAACCTTTAGCTAATCCAGCCATGAGACAATCGGTTGGAAAAGTTGTCACACTAAAACAAGGCTGCAAATTAATCAACCTTCCTTTGGAACAATTAGTGAATGAACTACAATGGAACGGCTATACTGTCATCGGAGGTGACGTGAATGAGTAATAATACAGACAATCGCATAGATATATTAGAAGGTATTCTTCTTAAACTGCATCATGGAGCAGATCCTGAATCAGTTCAGGATGAATTTAATGAGCATTTCACGGGTGTGAGTGCCATTGAAATCTCCATGATGGAGCATCAATTAATGTATGGGGATAGTGTGATTACGTTTCAAGATGTTCTTAAGCTATGTAATGTTCACGCGAATCTGTTCAAAGGTACGATTGAAGATGGTAAAGCCCCCGATGCTGATCACCCCGGACACCCCGTAACAGTATTCAAAGAAGAGAATATGGCGTTACGCTCTGCCCTGCTACGGATTAACAATATTCTGGATACCTTTGAAGAAATGCCGGTTGAAGAATTGTCTGATGGAATGATTAAAGGACTTAAACGTCAATATGATATCATCGGGCAATTTGATAACCATTACAACCGGAAAGAACATTTATTCTTCCCGGTTATGGAAAGTTACGGCCACGACGCTCCACCAAAAGTTATGTGGGCAAAAGATGATGAGATCCGTGACTTATTCAAACGCGCCTATAAAGCCATGGAAAAATTTCCCGATATTAAATTTTCAAAAGTAAGAGATACGTATGAAGCTTTCCAATTTGAATTCAATGAAATGATTTTTAAAGAAGAAGCTATATTAATTAATATCTTACTTGAAAGTTTCAATCAATTGGATTGGTACAACATCGCCCTGCAAAGCGATAATTACGGCTATGCAATTATTCCTCCTCGCGAAACTTGGGAACCAGAAAACCTGGCAGACTTACTCGAAGAAGATACGAAAAAAGCTGAAGAATTAACAATTCAAGAAGTACCTACACCAACTAAGTCAGTTCAAAAAACAATGAATACAGTGGAAAGTAAAACAATCGAAACACGAAAAATTACCGTTAATGGCGGTCAATTTACCGTTCTTTGGGAACCAGATGAGACGCTTGACTCAAGCAGTAACCAAATCATGAACCCAACAGTGCCTCTTTCGATTGGTGATGGTTACTTGAGCTTAGAACAAATCAAAGTCATCTTTGATTACATCCCAGTGAAAGTTACTTTTGTTGATCAAAATGATATCGTACAATACTTCAATCACAAGAAGGAGTCATCAATATTACCACGACACGCTGAAAACATCGGTGCTAAGGTAGAAGATGTCTATCCAGAAGCAGTCTGGGATACATTAGAACCCATTGTTCAAGCTTTCAAAGATAACACATTAACTGAAGAAAGCTTTTGGTTTGAACATGAATCAGAATTTATATATATTTCGTATAAAGCACTCTTTAATGAATCCGGGCAATATCAAGGGTTCGTTGAAATAATACAAAACATCCAACCTATCTTAGATATTCAAACGGATAAATGGCGTAATTTACTCCCTCAAAGTAAGGTTGATTTAACACTTAAGGATCCAGCTAATTTAACTCAGGTTAATCACAAACATCAGTCTCAAGCAGAATCACAAGTACTTCAATTTGGTAAAGGACAGTTGGAATTCAACTGGTCTGTAAGCAATGAGACAGTAGTCAATGATCCAAAGGATTTTTCTAATGAGCAATTGATTAGTATCGGCGAAGGATATTTAAGTTTAAAGCAAGTGAGACTCATTTTGGATTCAATGCCCTTTGAGATTACTTACGTTGACGGCGATCATAAGTTTAAATACTTTAATAATATCGGTCCTTATGACGAGATGCTCTTCCAAAGATCACCTTTAGAAATTGGACGTGACTTAGAATATTGTCACCCAGCTAGAGTTTGGCCAAAGATTAAACGCTTATCTGAAGACCTTCAAGCACAACGTCGTTTTATTGAACCTATGTGGTTCTCACCTGGGAATGAACTTATTTATATCTTGTATATTGGTGCGCAAGATCAAAATGATAATTATCATGGTATTGTGGAGACCGTTCAGGATGCTTCAATGTATGTTGAATTGGACGGAACAGAGAAACGATTGTATTAAAAAAATCGGTTATTACAAAAAATGTAATAACCGATTTTTTCTATTCAAACTCAGCCGACGTTTGTTTTTTTATCAACTGTTCTACTTCATCGTAATACACATGTCAAGGGCAATTTAAAATTGTAGGTATTCGGCAATCTAAAAATG